>NZ_JACJFH010000001.1:0-144051 GCF_014164495.1 Pseudoalteromonas sp. SG41-5
GGAAGAGAGGCCGCAGGCATTGTACGTCCGTTTAATGTCACCATATTATAATCTGGACCAAAACCACGCACCGTCACTTTAGAACCTTCACCATTGCTGCGGTCAATTGAAACACCGGTAATGCGTTGCAGCGATTCAGCTAAATTAGTGTCTGGAAATTTACCAATGTCTTCTGCAGAAATGGCATCAACAACCCCAGAAGAGTAACGCTTAAGCTGAGTTGATTCTTTGATACTGCCTTTAAAACCGGTGACTTGAATCACTTCTAATTCACTTTGTTGTTCAACCTCGGCGGCAAACGTAGACATAGTGGTTGCGGCACCTAAAATCAAAGATAAGCTGGTGGCTAACTTTGTTTTCATTAAAATATGCTTGGACATTAGACTTCCCTCGTACTGTTATCATTATTATTTACTCGCCACAAAAATGCGGCGGTATCACTGTGTGTGGAAGCGCTTCCATAGCGGCTTGTATTAATTTCTGTGGAAGCGCTTCCAGAAAGGCTAGTGTAATTTTTATGTTGCGTCAACAACTGTGTTTAATTTATTGCAGCTAAAATGTATTAAATTTGTTTATTTGGATGTGGTGTTTATTGTTTTATATATAATTATCGGTCAATTATTTTTTATTTTCATCTTTGTAACTTTATTAGGTAAATGAGTGTTCGCATGGTTTTTATGCCCATAAATATGAAAACAACTGAACTTAAACGGGAGGCTAATTGAATGATGGAGTAGCAATTAGCATAAGTAAAAAGTACCTTATTGTTATTATCTAATTGCGGTTGGTATATTTATAACGTATTGTTTGTTATCAATTAACATGGAATATATCGTACTTCCCGAGATTAAGTAAGAGTCGTTATGTTGTTAACTCACGTCAGAAATACCCACATAAAAGAAATCATGTCATGGTTTTTAAATGAAGAAGAAGTTCATGCATGGGCTGGGCCTAATTTTAGATACCCGTACGATTTTAATTCTTTCAAAAAGGGTTTGAAACTTGATGAAATAAACTCATTTGTATTGCTTGCTGATGATAATACGCTAATGGCTTTTGGTCAGTTTTATTTACGTATTGGTCGTTGTCATCTAGGTAGGTTAGTGGTTAACCCTGAGTATCGTGGTGGTGGCATTGTAGCAACACTAATTACGCAGCTCAGTGAACTAGGTCAATTAACTTTAGCTACGCAAACATGTTCTTTATTTGTATTAGCTCATAACAAAAGTGCGATTAAAGCGTATAAAAAACTTGGCTTTGTGCTTGCTGATTACCCAGAGCCAATACCACTTGCTAATTGTTTGTATATGACAAAGACACCAGGCTAAGTTTAATCAGTGGTTATACTCAGTGGACTCAGTGCTTAAAAAATTACAATTCAGTTCGGTTACATAACACCGTTGGCAACATGGTCGGTTTGTTGATCACTAATAACCACTTGGTCTCGGCCTTTTGCTTTAGCGATATATAAGCGTTTATCGGCTTGATCTAACAGTGTTTTAATTGAAGCATTGGCATCATAACTACTGCTAATTCCCACACTTACTGATAAATTAATAGTGTTTCCTTTAAAACGTAAGCTATGCCCTCTAATTGCATCACAGAGTTTTTGAGCAGTTACCTGAGCTTGATTAAGAGATTGATCAGGGAGTAATAAAGCAAACTCTTCACCACCAATTCGCGCAGCAATATCGTTATCATTTAGCTGTGCCATGATATGTTGCGCGATCCATTTAATAGCGGTATCACCTGTGCTGTGACCATATTTATCATTAACACTTTTGAAGTAATCAATATCGATCATAACTATCGAAAATGATTGCTGATATGCAACGCCTTGTTTGAGGAGTTTTTCACCTTGCATAAAAAAACCACGTCGATTTAAGAGGCGGGTGAGCACATCGTGATTGACTAGTCGCTGAAGGTTTTCTTCAATATTTACAAATAATAAAAACGGCAATACCAAAGCTGTAGCAGTCGCTAGAATGACATGGCTTACTAAAATTATTTGTAGCCAAAGACTATAATCAGTTGCAGAATTACTATCCAAAGGAGCTAATAACATAAATGCTTGTATATACATGATCAAACAATGGCTAATAAAACAGCCGGACAAGATTTTTTGTTGCATTGGTGCTACGCATTTCATCTTATGAACTAAACATGCGCCGTAAATAAAGAGTGTTGCAATAACAATACTTGTCACCAATTGGCCTGCTGTAATAGCATAGATTGGTAGTAACACAATTGCACTGACAATCACTAAGGTTAAAAAGTGCCGGTTAGTATTTTTAGTGAGGTTAGTTACTTTCTGCAAACCAATAAGAGCGAGTATAGGACTAATTATGATGCACATATCAGCCAGATAGTGCGTAATAAAAGGGTTATCGAGCACTATTCGCAGGCATGCTAAAATTTGCGCGGCCACAAATACCATACACGACCCGCCTAAGTATAAATAACAGGGTTGTTTTTTATAATTATAAACGGTAAAAAAAAGCCGCCGATCAGGACATTCAAAAGTAATGATGTGCTCATCACAGTAGGTAAATGTAGCATTATGAATCTGCCTTGTTTAATCGAGCTGCTTTAGCCACTGTTGTTATAATTATTATGTATTAGTATTTAAATAGCAAGGTAGTATTAAATTGCTGCATTTATTGTAATAGGTTTGTAAGTGCACTGTCTAATTTTTTATAACGAAAGCAATAGTTGCTATCAAGTGCTTTAGTTGGTTGTACATATTGTCCGTAAAGCAGCAAATCTGCCATTTCACCCATTACTAATTTTAGTACCCATGCAGGCATAGTTATTTTTGCTGGTCGTTTTAATACCTTACCTAAACTTTGACTAAATTCGCTATTTGATACAGGTGTTGGAGCGGTCATATTAATTGCGCCGCTGAGTTGCACGTTATTGATAATATGTATAATTAAATTAATCATATCCTCGATATGTATCCATGACATGCCTTGCTGGCCATCAGCAATAGGACCACCTAGTGCTAATTTAAATGGTGGTAACATTTTGGCTAATGCACCACCATTGTTAGCTAAAACGATACCGGTACGTAATAAACATACTCGAGTATTGACTGATTCTGCTTGCAGGGCGGCTTGTTCCCAATCATGGCATAGTTGATGACTAAATTCAGGGGTCACATCAACAAAGCTTTCGTCAATTACGGTGGTTGATTGGCGACCGTAAAATCCGACCGCACTGCCTGATATAAAAGTATGCGGCGGTGTATCGCATTGGTTAATTGCAGCGCTAATTTGTTGAGTGAGCGAAATACGGCTGTCTCGCAGTATTTGTTTTTGTTTGTCGCTCCAGCGTTTATTTACGATGGGTTCACCGGCTAAATTAATAATGCAATCGAGATTATTAAAATCAACCTCTTCAAGGGAGTCAGTCGCATGAATATTCTCACCTAACAGTTTTGTCGCATTTGCAGGATTGCGGGTGAGTACTGTCAATTGATGTTCTTTGTTCAGCTCAGGGCACAAATGACGACCGATCAGGCCTGTTGCGCCAGTTATTAAGATATGCATAGCAGTATAAAACTCTTTTAGTAATTATTTATTGGTTATACGTAGGGTAGGCTGCTTTGATCACTTTGCAAATATTTCATTCTACAGACTTTTCACATACACTAGCTGCAGTTTATATTTTAAAGGATTGTAGTTTGGCTAGTTTAACTGGGGTAAACAAAAGTTTAGTTATCTTTGCAGCGTTGGTGGTTGCTTTAGCCGGTATTAAAGCGGCAAGTGTAATTGTCATTCCGTTTGTACTTGCAGCATTTATTGCCATTATTTGTAGTCCTTTATTAAGTTTTTTTGGTCGTTACAAAATACCTAAAGGCATCGCGATTATGTTAGTGATGTTGATGGTGGTTGGCTTAGGGGTTAGCCTTGCCAGCTTAGTCGGGCAATCATTGACTGACTTTTCACAGCATTTACCTGAATATAAAAGTAAGTTACAGGATGAGTTTATTTGGTTGGTTGATGTTGCTGCCAAGTACAATATTTTGCTCAATAAAGAGCAAGTCATATCAATGTTCGACCCGGGAAAAATGATTGATGTTGCCACCGGTATGCTGACTGGCTTAGGTGGTGTGATGGCAAATTTGTTCTTAATTATTTTAACTGTGGTATTTATGCTTTTTGAAGGGCCTATGCTTAGTCATAAAATTCATATGGCATTAGACGATCCTGATATGAAAATGCAGCAAATAGACCGTTTTTTAAATTCTATTAATTCTTATTTAGCGATCAAAACAGTGGTGAGTGTTGGTACTGGTGTATTAGCCGGGCTACTACTGTGGATCTTAAATGTTGACTACTTCGTGTTATGGGGAGTAATGGCATTTATGTTTAATTACATCCCTAATATTGGCTCTATTATTGCCGCTATCCCAGCTGTTTTATTAGCTTTGATCACACAAGGCCCATTGGTCGCAGGGATCGTAGGTGCAGGTTATTTAACTATTAATACCGTGATGGGTAATATAGTCGAACCAAAGTACATGGGCAAAGGTTTAGGGTTGTCGACCTTAGTGGTATTTTTATCATTGATCTTTTGGGGCTGGCTGATTGGCACTGTAGGTATGTTGTTATCGGTGCCACTGACGATGATTGTTAAAATTGCCCTAGAAACCAGTGATGAAGGACGTTGGTTAGCGACTCTTTTGGGTAATGGTGAAGAAATCGAGTCACCGTCTAAATAGCCACAGTAGTGGTTAGATAGGTTGTTTTAATAAAGTGATGTGCTGCTCTAACATACGCAATTCACAGCGTTTATATACAATAGCAGCTTGGGTGGCGTTAGGTACTTTGTGTAAATAACGCCATTTACAGCTGTCTTCCACGTATTTATCATGACTAATAATGCTACGTTTAAAGATTGGTAGCAACTGAGTATTACCGCTATCTTCTTGGATCTTATTTAAATCTAAAGTGATTTTATTTATCCAGGTTTGTTGAATGCGGGTTAAGCTTTCTATTTGTTTATCTAAACATTGAATATATTTTTTAGCTTCATCAGGTGTTGCTTGCTCAACGACAGTACATTGCTCTTCTGCTGCAAACGTTGTTGTACTCAGTGCTAAAAGTAGTGCTGAGATTGTTGTTAACCGACTATTTTTTATCATTATAGTTAAACTCTAAAATAAATTTCGCGCCGCCTAAGGTATCAGCATCTAAAATAGTCAGGGTACCGTGATACGACTTTACTAAATCTGACACAATCGCCATACCGACACCATGCCCGCTTTCGTAGGTGTCCAAGCGGGTACCTCGAGTAAGTAAGGATTCGCGTTTATCAATCGGCACACCGGGCCCATCATCACTAATAGCGATGGTGAGATTGCGTTTTTGAATGACTTGGATATCGACTTGTGAACGACAAGCTTTACAGGCGTTATCAATTAAGTTACCGAGTAGTTCGAGTAAATCAGTTTTGTCACCTAAAAAGTAATCTTTGTCTTTAACCGCATGGGTAAAAATAATATCTTTATCGCGGTAAACTTTACTCATTGCATTGAGGATTGAATCGAGCACCGGCTTAATGGCTGTTTGTTTTTTCCAAGTATCAGATGCACCTGTTGCAGCACGTTTTAATTGGTGTTCGATCATCACATTTATACGGTCAAGCTGCTCTTGGGCATCGGCATCGTTGGCAAGCGGGCTCGATTTTAATACTGCCAGTGGCGTTTTAAGCGCGTGAGCTAAGTCGCTTAAAGACGCACGATAGCGCTCTTTTTGGCGTTGCTGAGTTTCGAGTAGTAAATTTAAATCGGCTTTTATAGTTTGCAGCTCAACAGGATAAAGTCCTTTAATTTCTTGAATATCACCCGACTCAATGGCTTTTATTTCTTTATCCAAGCGTTGCAATGGCCGCGCGCTCCAGACAAAGCCCACAGCCATTAATGCTGCAATGGCTACACCCATGACGTACATCCAGTTTACAAGGGTTTGTTTAAAACCATCCATTAACCGCAGTAGAGCATCGTTGCGTTTTAATAAAATAAAGCGGGCATGCTCTGACTGGTCAATGTTATTTAAAATGACGGTGAGACTAAGTTGCCAATACACGGTATTTTTATATTCCACACGACGAAAATCGGCAGCGCCTGCTTTGGTTTCTAGTTCGTCAGGCACAAAGTTAACATTTACCGCCGACTCAGAGTGCCATACAGGCTGCTCTTCACGATAGATCATCGCATAAGTATCAGAATTTAAACGATTGAAATCAAGAGCTAAAATAGTGCCGGGCATGATAATGCCGCGCTCAGTAAAATCGACTTCTGAAATTAAAGAATATAAATGGGCTTCGAGGGTTTTTTCGGTGGCTTCGACTAATGAAGCGTAGTACACCTTACCAATAGAGAAGAATAGGATAGGTAAAGCGACTAATAAAACAAAGACAAGGATAAATCCTTGCCTTATTTTTAACGGTATTTGCGATGCTACCACTGACTTTTAAGCCTGTAACCGCGTCCGCGTAGTGTTTCTACTGGATTTAAAGTACCATCAGGGTCAAGCTTTTTACGTAAGCGCAGTACGAATACTTCGATTACATTTGAATCTAAATCAAAGTCTTGATCATATATGTGCTCTGTAAGCTCAGATTTAGAAATCACTTTTTGTGGATTAACCATTAAATACTCAAGCACTTTGTATTCGTATGCGGTGAGACTTAGTTCTCGGTCATCAACCCACACTTGTTGTGAGCGGGTATGAATTTTAATAGGCCCAGCAGTCATTTCAGGATTTGCTTTACCTGCGCTACGACGAATTAACGCATTACACCGCGCTATTAACTCTTCAACATGAAATGGTTTAGTTAAATAGTCATCAGCACCAGCATCAAGTCCTTCAACTTTATCTTGCCAACGGTCACGTGCTGTTAAAATCAGGATTGGAATGGTGACCCCTTGTGCACGGGCTTTATTGATCAGTTCAATACCATCGATTTTTGGTAAGCCTAAATCAACTACCGCCATATCAAGAGGATATTCTGTGATGTGAAATAAACCAGCTTCGCCATCATGACAGAGATCGACACTATAACGTTCTTTTTCTAATGCATTACGCAGATTGTCTGCTAAGTGTAAATCATCTTCAATTACTAAAATTCGCATTTCTTAATCCTTCTTCACTTCGCCGGTCTTTTTATTGACATGAACGTCGACGACATGGCCGTCCGATTTTAATATTCTTACAGTATAAATATCGTTAAGTACGGTAATTTTAAGAGTTTTACCATCTTCGACTTTTTTAGCAAGCTCAACAGCTTGTTTTTTATTGATCTCAGCTTTATTGACTTGAGATGCAGCTTGGCTACTAGTCGAAAAAACACTCGAAAATAGCACAGTGATGGCGACGCTGAGAGCTAACACAGTACGCATGATGAGAAACTCCTAAACCAGACCTGAATAGTTTAATGAACCAAGTAGCTATAATTCAAGTGAAAAATCACTAAATCTGATGATTCAATGCAACAGAGTTTAATTAACATCCGGTGAACAAACACTGAATTGTGGTGATTTGGCTCTAAGTCTTATAGCCATTGCATTAAATTCTGGTTCATTTAAACAGTGTAATCCAGTTTGGTTGTTGGTTTTACTTAGCCAGGAAAAACTTTCTTAAACGGTTTAACTTGTGAGTTTTCATATACGCCACCGTTTACGTAAGGATCTGCTGCAGCCCATTCGCGAGCCGCTTCTAATGAGCTAAATTCTGCAATCACTAAAGAGCCAGTAAAACCAGCGTCAGCTGGCTCGGCGCTATCAATGGCAGGTAATGGACCTGCTGTCAGTAATCGGCCTTGCTCCTCTAATTCATGCAAGCGTGCTAAATGAGCAGGGCGTGCGGCTTTTCTTAATTCTAAGCTATTTTCAACATCAGTTGAGTAAATCATATACAACATGGTGTGTTCTCTGGATTTCAATATTATTGGAATTATGCTGATATTAGCACAGCAAAATTAATAGGCGAATAAATTGCGATTAGTTTAGAGTCTTACTAAAGCGCGAAAGCTTTACGCAGTTTTTAGTTAACTTTCGAGGCTATAAACTGATGCTGCGATTTAATCACTGTTAGCTTGAACAAATTTTAATCTTAAAAGAACAACAACCTCTAAGGTTTACAGTATCATTATATTTTTAAGTGGAATCTGCTTGAAAAGCCCAGCACAACACTGGTAGAGTCGCTTGAATGGTACAAAATAATAATAAGGTTTTTAAATGAGCGATACTCGTGAGCATTTTAGCTCCCGCCTCGGATTTATATTAGCAGCTGCTGGCTCTGCGGTCGGTATTGGTAACTTGGTTGGTTTTCCAGTCTCAGCAACAAAAAATGGTGGTGGTGCATTTTTGCTCGTTTACGCGCTATTTGTTGTGTTTATTTGTTTGCCGGTAATGATGGCAGAGATGGCAATGGGACGCCAAGCACAAAAAGATCCACTAGGCTCTTACAAGTTATTATCAGGTAATGATGCTAAGTGGAGTTTTGCTGGCTTTTTAGCAGTATTAACCCCGTTTATGATTGCAGTGTTTTACATGGTTATTACAGTCTGGATTTTTGGTTACTTAAGCCAAGTTGCGGTTGGGAACTTAGATGTGTTGGCTGATCCAAAAAGCTTTGGGGTGTTTATTAATAGTTCCAGCGTGTTTGCGTATATGGCAGCCGTGGCATTAATTGTTAATTTGATTTTAGTCGGTGGTGTTAAGCAAGGGATTGAAAAAGCAGCTAAGTTTTTAATGCCCGCATTGTTCGTATTGCTAATCGCATTAGTGGCGTATGTATTGACGCTAGACAATGCTATGGCTGGCGTTAAGTACTATATTATCCCTGATTTTTCTAAGATGAATGCCAGTGTCTTGAATGGTGCATTAGCGCAAGCGTTTTTCTCATTGTCGTTGGGTATGGGTATATTGATGACTTACGCTTCATATATCTCGAAAAAGGATGACATTGTTGGCAGTGCTAAAATGGTTGCACTGACTGATTCACTGGTGGCGTTTATTGCCGGTCTTATGGTGCTACCAGCTATCTTTAGTTTTAACCCAGATACTGATCCTACTAAATTGTCTGACTCATCTGTGTCGATGATTTTTGAGTTTTTACCAAAGATTTTACTCGCGCTACAAACTGATATTGGCTATGTTGGTGCATCAATTGTTGCGTTTGTGTTTTTCTTGCTGGTATTTTTTGCTGCAATTACCTCGTTGGTATCCATCGTTGAGGTGCCAACAGCTACGCTAAGTGACCGTAAAGGCATAAGTCGTAAAATGGCGTTACTGATATTAACTGGTAGCATCGGTGTACTGACAGTGTTATGTACTATGTCGTTTGGTATGGTTGAAGGGTTAACTTCATTTACTAACTATGGTGGAGCGTCTAAAAGCTTATTTGATATTGTGTATGATGTATTTTACGACACTATCTTGCCATTGAATGGTTTAATGGTATGTTTATTCGTGATGTATCGCTGGAAAAAAGTACGTTTAAGTGAAGAGCTAAGCCAAGGTTGTCCAGGCTATGCAGGTAGCTTTACTGAAAAATACGTTAATTTTTCGCTATCAACCTTTATTCCGGTAATTTTAGTAGTTATATTTATTAATACCGTAGCGACTAAGTTTTTTGCTATGAGCATTTTCGGTTTTTAATTAATACAACTAATTGAGCTTCCCATAATTAAGCCGTGTTAAGTATCATTAGCACGGCTTTTTCAGTTAAGAGATTGTTGCCGAATCTAAGTACTGACCTATTCCTAATGTAAACATCCACAGTCCCCATAAGCTGTGTTCGATAACGCAGACAAACGTGGAGCGGCTTTGAGCATAGGTAAATGCAAATAATAACCCGCCTATAAATGCCAGTAGTACTGCCACCCAATTAGCATAAACAATATGCGCTAAAGCAAATACTGTGGCGCTAACAATTATGCGCACCGTTTTTTTTGGCATGATGCGTTTATAACGATGAAAAAAATAAGTTCGAAATATCAACTCTTGCGGCATGACTGACAATAATGGATAGAACGCGAGTAACATTAACCAGTCATTAAATGAGTTTCGAGGCAGCATAAACCAATTACCTTGATTAATGATCCCGTAAAAAACCCCTGAAAACAGTGCGCCGATAAAAAAGAAACTAAACAGTCGGCGTTTCACTGCGGAAAATTGACCAAGGCTGGTAAGTCTAAAGCGTTTAAAGTGGGGATCGCCTAGCAGCAGCATACCGCAGACACTCATTAACACGATTAACGCGGGGATCAGCCAATTAGCAAGGTAGGCACGAAGGTAAAAACCCAGCAAAGGAAGGCATACAAATATAAGGGTAAATTCAAACCAGCGGTATTGATTGGCGTTCAAGGTCGTCTCAGCGTGATTTTGTATATTAGGCTAACAAGCTAAGACGACATATTTATGACATTAAGAGCGCTTTTTATCGTCTACTTTTGGCTCATCTTCATCGGGTAAATATTTATACAACATGATGATAGTGGCAAAAAGACTGACAAACGTGATCCCCATTAAGCCAAACACTTTAAAGTTAACCCAAAAATCGAGAGAAAAGTTATAAGCGATATAAATATTTAACGCTGATATTCCCGCTGTGATCGCTATCCACAATATGTTGAGTTTATCCCAAAGCGACTCAGGTACGGTAATTTCTTGCTCAGAGTCTGATGCATTATTTAAAATGGCACTGAGTGCTTGTTTAACTAAATTTTTACCAAGAAAGTAGCGACTGCTCAATAAGCTTAATGAGAGCACAGCGTAGATGATAGTGGCTTTCCACTTTACAAATTGTTCATCATGAAACACCAGTGTAAGAGTGCCTAAAATCACGGCAATGGCAAAAAACAACCACTGGCGTGTAGGTACTTTGCCTATTTTAAAATAAGAATAAGCGACCTGCAGAAAAGTGGTGCCCATTAATAATGCCGTTGCCCAGTAAATATCAACTAACTTGAATACCGCAAAAAATAAAATTAGCGGAATAAACTCGATTATTGCATGCATAGAATGCCCAAAAAAATAAAACCAAAGAATAGTTGCAGAGGTTGTATCAACTTATTGTGTTGTTTACAAGGTTGACTTAGTAGTTACTAACCCTTAGCCTGCGTGCCTTTGTATTCAATCATTACCAAAATCTGCTGAACAGTGACTGAGTAAGCGGTATTTTTAGGAGCATTTTATGAATAAAGCACAACTGATTAGTGCAATGTCTGCACACAGTGAATTAACTAAAAAAGATTCTCAAGCGGCTTTATCAAGCATGCTTGCAGCCATCACTAAATCATTATCAGAAGGTGATCAAGTGCAAGTAAATGGCTTTGGCACGTTTGCGTTAAGTTATTATCCCGCACGTACAGGACGCAACCCACAAACGGGAGAGGCAATAGACATTGAAGGCGCTAACAAGCCTGTATTTAAAGCAGCAAAAGCGTTGAAAGAGAGTCTTTAACGCGTTTGATTACCAGAAAAGGGCCGCAACAGGCCCTTTTCTTATTTTCGAAGTATGAATTTACAGCGCAGTTGCAGCTTTCATGCTCGCTACGAACTCTTGTAAACCACTGAGCATAGCTTGAGGGGTATCGAGATTCGCTTCAATAATTTTCACTACCGCCGAGCCAGATATAGCACCCGCTGCACCGGCATTAAGTGCTGCTTTTACATCATCAGGGGTTGAAATCCCAAAACCTAATAACGCAGGGGCGCTGTGGTATTCTTTTAGTTTAGTGACAATTGATGTCGCCGGCATTTGTGCTTTAGTTTCTGTGCCTGTTACACCCGCACGAGATAGTAAATAAGTATAACCACGGCCATAAGAGGCACATTCGCGTAAAGTGTCATCAGGTGCGTTAGGCGTGGCTATAAAAATGGGGTCAATGCCATTACTCATTGCCGCTTTGCGAAACATTTTAGATTCATGAAGCGGCACATCTGCAACTAGAATTGAGTCAACGCCAACTGCTTTGGCATCTTGGTAAAAAGCCTCTAAACCGCGTTTAAACACTAAGTTCGAATACAACAATAAACCAATTGGGATATCAGCATTGTACTGGCGTACTTGCTTGATGATATCAAAGCAATCTTGGGTATTTATATTTACTTTAAGAGCGCGAATATTGGCAGCTTGAATAACTGGGCCATCTGCTATTGGGTCTGAAAATGGAATACCCAGCTCTAAGCCATCAGCGCCGCCATCAATTAAGCTTTTGATTATTTCAACACTCAGTTCTTTATTTGGATCGCCAATTGTAACAAACGGCACAAATGCACCTTGATTTAGCTCGCTTAAACGGGCGAACATTTTACCGTAGCGGTCTGTTTTTTGAATTGCTGTCTGGCTCATAACTGATCCCCTTTAGAAAGTACATCCATAACGTGTGATAAGTCTTTGTCGCCGCGACCACTTAGATTCACTACTAAAATTGACTCTTCAGTTTGCTGCTCTGCATACTTCAGTGCGTAAGCTAGTGCATGACTTGATTCGAGCGCAGGAATAATCCCTTCGTTTTTAGCCAGTAATTGGAATGCTTCTAATGCTTCGGTATCTGTAATACCCACATATTGCGCACGGCCAGTTTCATGTAAAAACGCATGTTGTGGGCCAACAGCTGGGTAATCAAGACCCGCTGAGACAGAATATGATTCCTCAATCTGGCCATCATCATTTTGCATTATATAGGTATAAGTACCGTGCAAAATACCTTTGGTTCCTTTACAGATTGTTGCACCGTGCTCGTGGGTATCAAGCCCTTTGCCAGCGGGCTCTACGCCAATGAGTTTTACACTTGGCTCGTCAATAAAATCTGTAAACATACCAATGGCGTTAGAGCCACCGCCTACACAAGCAAGCACCGCATCAGGGAGGCGACCTTCAGCTTTTAATACTTGTTGTTTCGCTTCTTCACCAATCACTTTTTGGAACTCACGAACGATGGTAGGGAATGGGTGAGGACCTGCAGCAGTACCAAGTAAGTAATGCGCTTCTTTATAATTTGCTGACCAATCACGAAGCGCTTCGTTTACGGCATCTTTTAATGTGCCAGAGCCTGCAGTAACCGGGATCACTTCAGCGCCCATTAGTTTCATTCTAAATACGTTTGGTTGTTGGCGTGCCACGTCTTTAGCGCCCATATAAATACGGCATTTTAAACCAAGTAATGCACACGCAAGCGCCGTTGCAACGCCGTGTTGGCCTGCGCCTGTTTCAGCAATAACTTGTTTTTTACCCATGCGTTGAGTTAATAGTGCTTGGCCTAACACCTGATTCGTTTTGTGCGCGCCACCGTGCAGTAAATCTTCACGCTTTAAGTATAATTTTACTTTTGGGTTTTTAATTAAGTTACGCGTTAATGTCAGCGGCGTAGGACGGCCAGCATATTCATTAAGTAACTTTTCCAGTTCAGCTTGAAAAGCCGGATCTGTTTGCGATTTATTAAATTCGTTTTCGAGTTGTTTAAGTGCTGGTACTAGCAATTCTGGGACAAACATGCCGCCAAATTCGCCGAAATAAGCTGGATTATTCATATTGACCTCAATATTTACGGATGCTAATAAATGCATCATTTAATTTGTTTGGGCATTTTTTACCGGCGCTTTGCTCAACCCCTGAATTTAGGTCGAGTCCATGCGCACCTTGATATAATGCACCTTGAATATTTTCTGGGTTTAAGCCACCAGCAAGCATAAATGGCTGCTTAGTCTCTTTGAGTATTGCCCAATCAAAGGTCTTACCGGTACCGCCAGCTTGTGTATCGCTGTGAGTATCGTATAAGTGGCGATCAACGCCATTGACAGGTGCTGGCAAGCTATCCTTCACAGCTTGCGCCTTCCAAATCTGGCAATTACTTGGTAGCAAAGGACGCAGTTCGTTTATATAGACTGCGTCTTCTTGGCCATGTAATTGCACTGCTGCAAGCTTTAAGCTCTGAGCATGATTGACAACGTCTGCGATTGTTGCGTTTACAAATACGCCTACATAGGCAAGCGGGGCACTTTGCATAACTTGTTTTGCACAATCTAAATCAACAAATCGAGGGGATTTAGGTGCAAAAATTAGCCCCCCATAAACGGCACCACTTTCATAAGCGGCAATGGCATCTTGGCTACGGGTTAAGCCACAAACTTTGTTTTCACCTAAAATTACGCTTCGACAAGCGCGCTCTAAATCACGCTCAGCCATCAGTGAACTACCGATTAAAAAGCCATTACACAACGGGGCCAAGCGTTTTACATCTTGGTGTGTGTAAATACCTGATTCTGAAATAACCACTTTGTTATCAGGAATAAGCTTTCTTAGTGCCTCTGTGGTAGCTAAGTTTGTGCTCAAATCACGTAAATCACGGTTATTAATACCAATAATTTGCGCATTGAGTGCAAGAGCTCTATGTACTTCAGCTTCGTTACTCACTTCGGTGAGGATTGCCATGTTTAGGCTTTTTGCAACTTTTTCAAGCGATTGATATTGCGTATCATCGAGTACTGACAACATTAATAAAATAGCATCGCCGCCATAAATACGGGCCAAATAAATTTGGTATTCATCAATAAAGAAATCTTTACAGATCAATGGTTGCTCTACTTGACTGCGCACAAATTCGAGATAATCAAAACTACCCTGAAAATATTTTTCATCGGTTAACACACTGATGCAGCTAGCGTAGTTTTTATAAACACGGGTGATCTCGGCTAAATCAAACGGCTCTCGAATAAGGCCTTTTGATGGCGAGGCCTTTTTGCATTCCAAAATAAACTGAGTGCCAGGCGCTGAAAGGGCTTTATAAAAATCACGATTTGTGGGTATTGCTTGATGCTTAAAGCTCTCAAGAGGGCGCTTGGATTTGCGTTCGATGAGCTCTATTTTTTTATCTGTAACTATTTTGTCTAATACATTAGCCATTACTAACCTCGGAGTTTGCGTATTCTTTATTACTGCTTATGACAATGGCATTTAAGGTATTCAATGCACGGCCGCTTTGTAAAATCTCTTTAACTTGCATCGCGGCACTTTTAAAATCGTCGGCTTTATTGGTTAAATAAAGCAACGCAGCAACGTTAACAATAATGGCCGCATTGTGCGCGTCGGTGCCGTTACCAGCTAAAATAGCCATGCTAGCCTTGGCGTTATATTCTGGCCCTTCACCGGCAAGTTGTTCAAGTGAATAGTTTGCAAGACCAAAATCAGCAGGGGTAAGTGTGTACTGGCTGATTTTTCCGTTGTTAAGCTCTGCGACGGTCGTTTCACCGTGCAAGGCTATTTCATCGGTACCCGAGCCATGAACGACCATTGCGCGCGGTGTACCTAACGTTTTTAAGGTGTGTGCCATCGCTAAGCATAAACTTTCATCATATACCCCCAATAATTGCACATCCGGTGCTGCTGGATTTGCCAATGGCCCTAAAATATTAAAAATAGTACGGGTTTTTAAGGTCGTTCGCACACCCATAGCATGGCGTACGCCGCTGTGATAATGCGGAGCAAACAAAAACGTAAAGCCGGTTTGCTCTAAACACTGCGCCGCGTGTGCTGGTTTCATGTCTATATTGATGCCCAATGCTTTGAGTAAATCAGCGGAGCCGGAGTTGCTCGAAACACTGCGATTACCGTGTTTGACCATATTTATACCGCAAGCTGCAGCAACGATGGCGGCGGTGGTGCTAATATTAATAGTGTTTGAGCCATCGCCGCCAGTGCCACAACTATCGACAAGGTTTGTTAAGTGAGTAATAAAAGGTATCGCATTAGCACGCATCGATGCGGCAGCTCCTGCGATTTCGTCGCTTACTTCACCTTTTATTTTCAGTGCCACTAAGATGGCTGCTAGTTCGATGTCATTTACTTTGCCTTGCATAATGGCATCAAATAACTGTTGGCTTTGACTAAAGCTTAATGATGTTTGCGTTAATAACACATCAATCATTGAGCCAATGCTCGCCTCACTGGCTGATTGTTGGTTTACTGACATACTATCCTCTACTGCTGTGCACTGGCTAAAAATTGCATACTTTGTTGAAGTAGCGCGGCGCCATTGGGCGTCAAAATAGACTCAGGATGAAATTGATAGCCAAGGGCTTTATCGTCACGATGATAAATTGCCATCGGTATTGACTCATAGTGGGCTATCACTGCAACACTGTCGGGTACTTTCGTGGCCATCAGTGAATGATAACGTGCCACAGGCATACGTTCACCCATACCTGCAAATACTGGGTGCTCACCAAGCTCTATGATTGATGATTTACCATGTACGGTTTCTCCAGCATGGCCAATAATACCGCCATAACTTTGTGTTAGTGCTTGTTGACCAAGGCAAATCCCCAACATTGGAAAACGGCCTTTGCATAGTTCAATCAATGCCATTAAACAGCCCGCCGCAGTGGGGGTGCCTGGGCCCGGCGACAGTACTAAAATCACTGGTTTAGTTTCCGCACACATTTTGTCATAAATCACCTGCGCGTCTATGTTGTTACGATATACCACTAAATCGCTGCCTAACATAGAAAGTTCATCGACTAAGTTATAACTAAATGAATCAAAATTATCTAAAAAGTAGATTTTTAAGTCCGTTAAGTTGTTGATGTTTTCACTCATTTTAGTGTCCTTGGTACGTCGATTGAATGGCTGTAATAACCGCTTGTGCTTTAGCACGAGTCTCATTAGCTTCAGATTGAGGGTCTGAGTCAAACACAACTCCGGCACCGGCTTGTACATACGCGGTATTATTTTTAACAAAAGCCGAGCGAATAACAATGCAACTGTCCATGGCGCCGTCACCGGTTAAATAACCTACCGCACCACCGTAACTACCACGGCGCTTACCTTCAGTTTGCCTTACCAACTCTGCCGCGCTGACTTTAGGCGCACCAACTAAAGTGCCCATGTTCATACAGGCTTGGTAAGCGTGTAGGGCATCCAGCTGAGGTTTTAATGTGCCAACAACGCGTGACACTAAATGCATTACTTGCGAATAACGGTCGACCTTTAATAGCTCTTTTGCGTGGCGAGTTCCCGGGACACTGATACGAGCTACGTCATTTCGTGCTAAATCAACCAACATTAAATGCTCAGCACGCTCTTTTTGGTCGTTGCGCAGTTCCAGTTCAATACGACTGTCTAAATCTGGATTAATTTGGCCATTAGCAAACTTTCCTCGCGGGCGAGTTCCTGCAATTGGATATACTTCAACTTGTTGTGATGTAGCGCAAAACTTTAAAGCTGACTCAGGAGAGGCACCAAATAACGCAAATTCACTGTCGCGCATATAAAACATGTACGGGCTTGGATTTTGTTTTTTTAGTTGGCTGTAGGCATGTAGTGGGTTGGCGCAAGCTAACGAGAAGGTACGCGATGGCACAACTTGAAAAATATCGCCATCGACAATGTGTTTTTTCAAACTATTGACCTGTTGGCAATAGAGCTCGTCACTAATATCAACACTGACGTCACTGATGCCAGCACTTTGCTGCGCACTATAGCTATCGGCTTGGTCGCATAAGGTATTTAAACGTTCGAGCTTTTTACCCACTTCAAAACAGTTTGCATGCACATCAGGGCCATTAAAAACGTTACCAATCAGCTCAGTGGTTTTAGCTTGGTGATCAATTACCACTAAGGTTTCAGCTAAATAAAATACGTAATCAGGACAGCTATTTTCTCCATCTGGTACATCACTCAGTTGTTCAAAGTTGGCTACCATGTCGTAAGCAAACACACCGCCTAAAAATAACGAAAATGGATTGTTTGTGGTGCTGCTGATACTATTTATACAACAGCGCAAGGCACTAAAAGCATTATCGGCAATCAGCTTTGAGGCTTCATCAATATTATGATCGATACCTTGATATTCGATGCTGAGAGTTTGCTTGTTTAATTGAGTATGGCAGTTTTCTAATTTAGTTTGTAAATAAGGCAGTAATTGCTGACCATTATTAGATTGCGCCGTTACTGTGACTGTTTTACCTGTGCAGATTATTTTTAGTGCACAATCTACCAAAATTAAACTTTTGACACTGTCTTTAGAATCAATTTCTGCTGACTCTAACAGTAATGAATTATCTTTATCAAGCAATCCATATAGTGCCAATGGGCTATGTATATATTCTCGCACTTCGGTGATGCTAGTAACTTCACCTGGCGTTGTTGTTATATGACTAAAAATCAAACCTCATTCCCTCAAAAAAATAAAACCCCGCAAGCTAAGCTATGCGGGGTTTGAATAACGATACCTATGTTTCAGATAGACCATTACCGTCCCGCTATACCAGGCGCCACCACCAATGATGTGTAAGAGTTGCTACGTTATTCATGTTTGTTACCCTAAAATTTAAATATAAAAAAACCCGCAATAAGCGGGTTTAGAATGTGTTAGACACGACAATTCGTCACCCGATAATTTACGAGTGCCACCACCAGATAGTGTTTTGGATTGAATTGATCATTGTTGTAGTTCTATTTGTGTCTCAAGTGACTACAGTAAACCGTATCAACGGCGTTAGTGTCAAGTATTTATTTAAAACAATTTATTAAAAAATTTTGTTATACTTAATAACAACTTTCGCACATTTAATAAGAGCAGTCTTCTCTTTTGATAAAATACGATTTACACAGTCATACCACACATTCTGACGGGCAATTAACTGTTGAGCAATTATTATTGCGTGCAGTTGAAAAAAAGATAGATGTGTTTGCGATCACTGATCACGACACCACTGCTGCGGTTAAACCTGCACAAGCATATATAGAAAGCGAATCTCTACCATTAACCTTGATATCAGGGGTTGAAATTTCCACTAAGTGGGAAAGTTTTGAGATCCACATCGTGGCATTAAACGTAGATATCAACGAGTCAACACTGACCAGCTTATTGACTATCCAACAGCAAAAACGTGCTGATAGAGCTGTCGAGATTGGTCGCCGTTTAGAGAAAAATGGCTTTGATGGCATTTATCAACAAGCGCAAGAGCTTGCCGCAGATGCACAAATTACCCGTGCACATTATGCAAGAGCACTTATTGCTCGTGGCGTTGCAACCACAATTCCTGGGGTGTTTAAAAAATACCTTGGCCGCGCTAAAACGGGTTACGTACCAAGCGATTGGTGTGATATGCAAACCGCCATTGCCGCCATTCATGCCGCAGGTGGCGTTGCTGTGATTGCCCACCCTGGGCGTTATCAAATGTCAAATAAATGGCTGCGCAAATTATTGAGTCAGTTTAAAGATGCCGGTGGCGATGCAATGGAAGTTGCACAACCACAACAAGCACCAACTGAGCGACAGTTTTTAGGCGAATTGAGCCGTGAATACGATTTACTGTGTTCGCAAGGATCTGATTTTCATTTTCCTACTAGTTGGCTAGAATTAGGAAAAAACTTATATTTGCCAAAAGATTGCCAAGGCGTTTGGCAAACTTGGGAAGGGCAAACAGGAGAACTAAATGAGTGATTTTTTTCATATTCATCCAGATAATCCACAACCACGCTTAATTAATCAAGCGGTCGACATTATCAAACAAGGTGGTGTGGTGGTATACCCAACCGATTCAGGCTATGCAATAGGCTGTAATTTAGGTAACAAACAAGCAAAAGAGCGTATTGAGCGCATCCGTGGTATTGAAAAACACCATAACTTTACCTTAGTATGTCGTGATCTATCTGAGCTTTCTACTTATGCACGAGTAGATAACCAACTGTTTAGATTAATTAAAAACAATACACCCGGGCCTTATACGTTTATCTTTAAAGGCACTAAAGAAGTACCAAAACGTTTGTTAAACGACAAGAAAAAAACCATTGGTATTCGTGTAATAGAACATCCAATTACCTGCGCATTGTTAGCCGAGTTAGGTGAGCCATTGATGTCGTGTTCATTAATTTTACCCGGTGAGCAGTTTACTGAGTCTGATCCGGACGAGATACGTGATCGCATAGGTAATCAAGTTGATTTAATTATTCATGGCGGCTATTTAGCTGAGCAAGCAACCACAGTGATCGACCTGTCAGAAGATACTGTTGAGGTGCTGCGTGTAGGCTGTGGCGATACAGCTCCATTTGAATAACTACGCCGATAAACCATGAACGAACTACATACTGATGATGTAGCTCAAATACGAGAGCCGGCGCAACAAAAGTTGCCGCTGGCTTTTTTGCATGGCAAAGAAGTAATGAATACCCCGGAAGATTTGTATATTCCGCCAGACGCTCTAGAAGTAATTTTAGAAACCTTTGAAGGGCCACTTGATTTATTACTATATTTAATAAAAAAACATAAGTTAGATATTCTGGAATTGTCGATTTTTAGCATTACTGAACAATACGTCCGTTATGTTGAAATGATGACCGAGTTTCAATTGGAGCTTGCTGGTGAATATTTGGTGATGGCGGCATTACTTGCACAAATAAAATCACGACTATTACTGCCAAAACATGAAGAGCTTGAGGAAGAAGAAGATCCACGGGCTGAATTAGTTCGTCGTTTACAAGAGTATGAACAATTTAAGCTAGCTGCGCAGAACCTTGATGATATTCCACGTGTTGGCCGTGATATTTTTATTGCCCACGCATTAGTGCCTGAGCAGAGCGAGCATGCTCAATTGTTACCGGATGTTGATTTAAAAGATTTACTATTTGCGCTCAGTGATGTGATGGCGCGAGCTAAAACTTTTGAGCATCATCAAATAACCGCTGAAGCTTTATCAACTCGCGAAAGAATGAGTTTAATTTTGCAAAAGTTATCGACAGTCGGCACGCAACTTCCTTTCACTGACTTATTCACTCTTGACGAAGGCCGCAGTGGTGTAGTGGTTAGCTTTATTGCTATGCTAGAGCTCATCAAAGAAAACCTTATCACTTGCTTGCAAGTCGATCCTACAACACAAATTTATATCGGTTTGGTTGAAAATAATTAAACAATTATTAGGGTGATGATGTTTATCATTGATTAACTTGCTAACTTGCTAACTTGCTAACTTTCTAACTTGCTAAATTTAATCTTACTTGTGCATATACGCACATAACTTGTTTGTTATTAGCTATTTTCTTCTATCTAGGTACGCGCTATTCTGATGTCATTCGATAATGGAATTAATAACACATGCTTAAAAATACAAAATCTTCGTACGGTGTGGTTGCCATTTTATTACATTGGTTAATGGCGGTAATGGTGATTGGCTTATTTGGCCTTGGCTTGTACATGGTTGAACTTACTTATTACGATAGTTGGTATAAAGGTTCTTTGGATTTACATAAAAGCGTAGGGATCACCTTAGTTGCTTTATTAATTTTTAGATTTGCTTGGCGTGCATTGGGCACGCAGCCTGAGCCAGTAGCGGGCAGCAGTAAAGCGTTAAATAATGTAGCGCATACAGTACATATATTTTTATATCTACTGCTTAGCGTCATTGTGATTTCAGGGTATTTGATTTCTACTGCGGATGGTCGTGCAATTGAGGTGTTTACCTTATTTAGTATTCCCGCAATTGATTTTTCAGTAGCTAATCAAGCAGATATTGCAGGTAAAGTTCACTACTATGTGGCGTGTAGCCTCATAGGATTAGTGGTTTTACATGCTCTTGGGGCGTTAAAACATCACTTTATCGATAAAGATAAAACCTTAGTTAGAATGATAAAACCACAAAAGGATGATTAATAAATGAAAAAAATATTACTTTCAGCTGCAGTAGCAGCAACATTGTTTGGTGCTAATACTGCACACGCTGCAGATTATGTTATTGACACTCAAGGTGCCCATGCATTTGTAAACTTTAAAATTAAGCATTTAGGTTATAGCTGGTTACACGGTCGTTTTAATACTTTTGACGGCGGCTTTAGCTACGATGCAGCTAACCCAGACGCATCACAGATCATGGTTAATATTGATACTAAAAGTATCGATTCGAACCATGCTGAACGTGATAAGCATTTACGTGGTAAAGAGTTTTTAAATGTTGATAAGTTTCCAACAGCGACCTTCAAAAGTACGTCAATTAAGTTTGATGAAGAGGGTGATGAAGCTGATGTAACAGGTGAGTTTACCCTTCATGGTGTAACAAAAACGATTACCTTTGAAATCGATAAAATTGGTGAAGGTAAAGATCCATGGGGTGGTTACCGAGTTGGCTTTGAAGGTGAAACCAGTTTAAAGCTTGCTGATTTTGGTATTGATTACAACCTAGGTCCTGCATCTACACATGTTGATATTGGTTTGTATATTGAAGGTGTGCGTAAGTAAAACCTAACCTGAATTCAGGTTAAATAAATATGCTAATATTGATAAACGCCTCACTCAGTTGGGGCGTTTTTGTTTGCTTGTAACGTTGCTCTAGTAACGGTTTTAAATTATCTGGTAACCAACGTAATAACACTTCGTGGTAGGCTGGTTGTTGTTTTATTTCTTTCAGTGCTGCATTAAGCACTTCAACTTGCGCGATACCTTGCTCGGTATTAGTACAGCCAATATAGCCATAACTCAGATCGGGAGCTTCAGTCAGAGGCAATTGCATTAACTGATCTTCAAACCCCATCGATTTTGCTAAATAGTAATGCTCGCTTGGGTAGCCCAATAAAATATCAATGCGCTTTTTCTTTAACATGTAAGTCAAACTGGCAAGGGTATCGCGACCAGGTCGAATAATTATGGATGCGTCGGCACTATTATTAATTACTGCATCAATAGCATTACCGTATGATCGGCTCATAGAAATCCCCAGTGCAAGTTGGTATTGATTGAGTAGGTTTTTCAATGATACAGGTGTACTTGTTTCAAGCTTGAGATGTTGCACAAGCTCTTGGTGAATGGCAATAGAAGGCGATAAGCCAACCGTCGAAGTCTGTTCACTAAAGCTGATGTGTTGTTTGCGGTGCGGGCTTTGGTATAGCGAGAGCATGCAGTAAGTATGATTTGGGTTAGACAGCTCCTGTATTGTGCGACTTGATGGAAAAATAGTACGGTTGAATGTATAGCTAGGAAGCTGTTGTTCTAATAAGGCGATAACACCTTCATCGCGGCCTGTTCCTGCGTATTGATCGTTAAAAATATAATAAGGGGCAAAGTCAGTGACTATCCAATCAATTGTTTTAGCATGCAAAGGAGTGCTAATTAACAATGATAAAAAAGCATAACGAAAGGCATAATGCATTAATTCAACCACAGATAAATTATTAATATACTAAGTGTAGCAGCTGTTAAATAGTTAGCTTAAAAAAAGCAAAACGCCAGCATTAGCTGGCGTCATTTAAATTGCGAGGAAGCAAATCAGTATCGATTAATTGGCTTTTAACCATTTAACAAATTGACGTGCGTCACTTGCTTTTGTAAATAAGGTATTTTTTAAACCTTGTGTATCAGAAAAAATAACACGTTGTTTATTTACTGAAATTGATTGCACTGGATGTGCGATTTGGATCATAGATCCGTTGTAACTATAAGACATAATAAAACTCACTTTTTTCTTGTTATCTTTAATGTGCGCTAATTTCTTTATTAGCTTTCAAAGCACAATTAGATAGACCGTGTTGTGTTTAGCTTCATTACAGTGTTGACGATCTTTATGACATTTATGCGACTATTTAAAAATATGCCGTAGTCTGAATTGGGGTTCTCGCCGTACAATAACTTAGCTCTATAATATACGTTTTGCGGGGATTACTGGATCAGGGTAAAGAGGTTAACCGCGAGGCTTTTTTAGGACCAAGAGGACAATTTACCCCAGTAATTTTATTTACGCAAGCATTATTTTAACTTTATTCTAGCCATTGTATTTTAACTGCTGTATTTTAATTAGCTAATCTGAAAAAGGCGTTTAGCGGTATTTTAACTGTTGTGCGGTAATTTAACTGTAAATAATAAGATTTGGCTATGGAATACATTATCGTTAGTGATATTTTTGGTAAAACCGCTCATTTGAGTCACTTTGCACGGCAATTTAACGCTAAAAGCATAATTGTCGATCCGTTCGATGGGCAATTGCAGCCAGTGATTGATGAGCAATTACAGTATGATTTATTTATCACTGAGTGTGGTCACGATAACTATTTCAACAAGCTTAATACCATTCTTAGTAGAGTAACTAAACCAACTACGGTAATCGGTTTTAGTGCTGGTGGAACCGCTGCGTGGCGAAGCCTAGCAACTGTGAAAAATTCACAGATAAAAAGATTAGTGGCATTTTATCCAAATCAAGTTCGTCATTATTTAGATTTGTCTGCCAGCGTGGCCTGCGAGTTTATTTTTGCGAAGCAAGAAGTGCACTTTGATATTCTTCCTGTGCTCGCTTGTTTAGAGCAGCAAATCAAAGTGCAATGCCAGCGTGCAGACTACGGTCATGGGTTTATGAATCCCTTGTCAAAAGGCTTCGATAGCTTTGGTTATCAACAATATAGCCAATACTTGCTCACTGAAAATAATTAACTGAAATTACTACCTTGTAAAAAATCTTGGCTATACTTATTTTTTTATCCAATAAAATAATTATAAATCATGACCGTACAACTACCTCCTTATAGTCACTTTTTATCAAACCCTGTTGCAAAGCCACCATGTCGAATGACTAATGCAAATATGTATGGTTTTTTTGCAAAAATAGATCAGGATAAAGTTCAACAGTATATCGATACAACGCTTAATATTGTTGCAACGGATGAGTTATATTTTAAAGGCATAGGCGAATATGCATTATTAACTTTTACCGACATAGAAAAAATTGCCTCATTAACGCCGCCTTTTAGTGAGCACGGTTGGATGCAAGAGACTGATATTATTATTTGGTTACCAGTTGCAAAGGTAGAAAAGCAAGGCAATGATGAAGATATTACTCATCTTTATTGGTATCCGGCGTTTATTTGCGTAAATAATGTTTATGCATTAATAAACGGCAGAGAAACATGGGGTTACAATAAATATTTATGTGATTACCAGATGCCCAGTTCGGTAAGTGATATAACCGACTTTTCAGTTTCATTGGATTGTTTTAAGCATTTTTCGCCAACGTCAAAATTACAATCACAGCATTTATTTTCAGTCACCAAAAACGTCAAGACGCAAAGCGATGGCTTATTATCTGTATTAGAGGACTTTGGCGAGCATGTCGCCAATTTGTTTGATGGGGATCATATTGGTATTGATTTTTCGCTATTAAAGCAGCTGTTACAGGGTTTTGTGAATCCACAGATGGATCAAATACTATTTAAGCAATTACCTGACGGGCAAGGCGATAAGGCTGTTTTTCAAGCGGTTATGCACTCTCCTTCAGAAATAAAGAAAATCCATCAATTTAAGCTACTCAGTGGTGCTTATCAGCTACATTTACAGCAACTAGATAGTTTTCCTTTAGCGCAAATGTTTGGTTTACAGCTAGGAGCGCAAGCTGTGTATTTGCCGTTTTATATCAAGATGGATTTTGACCAACTTCAAGCTACACAAATACTCCCTAAGTAAGGATCCATTATGGAGCAAGAAAAAATAGTTATTATAGGGGGTGGTGTTGCCGCAATGACGGCTGCTTTATACCTGACTGAACAACCTAATTGGCAGCAAAAAAGACATATTACAGTGTACCAACAAGGTTGGCGTTTAGGAGGAAAAGGAGCCAGTGGCCGTAATGCTGTTATGGGGCAGCGCATAGAAGAGCATGGTTTACATGTCTGGTTTGGTGCCTATGTTAATAGTTTTAAAACCATTGAAACTGTATACGACAAGCTACAGCGTCCGCCAACGAGTGCACTGAGTACCTGGCAACAAGCACTTAAACCGCATAGTTTTATTGCCCTTGAGGAGCACATTGATGAACAGTGGCAAACGTGGCCTATAGAGTTTCCTGTTTTACCTGGCAATCCAGCGAATGGGAGTTTAGATATTACCGTGTGGGACTTTGTAAAAATGACCCTTGCATGGCTAAAAAAATGGATACCACAATTTGAACTGGCCGCCAGAGTCCAAGCTAAGAGCACACAATTAACGACAAAAAAACCACGAGATAGATACCTACTACGCCATTTTCATCAACAAATTCAGACCTTGGTTTCTGATGGCAGTGATGCATGGCAAACCTTTACCAACGATATACAAAATCTCAATCAAGAAATCACTTCAACACCTAGCTTACTTGTTGATAAATTAAATAGCTTTGTGCAAAGTAACAACACACTGCAGCCACAAATTTCTGAGAAGAAAGATAGTTTAGTGATTTGGTATATTGTCAGAAAACTAAAACGCTGGATTAACCAAGAGTTAACCGAGTTACTGGATGACAATGCAGAGTTGAGGCGTATTTATATTTGTGCCGATTTAGCGATAGCGATGCTGGTTGGATTGATTAAAGATAAAGTTTATCGCGATGGTTTTGGGGTCATTAACAAGTATGATTTTCGTCAATGGTTATTAAAAAATGGTGCGAATAAACAATACAGTGTCGATTCTGCGCCCGTGCGTGGTTTTTATGATTTAGTGTTTGCCTACCCACAAGGTGATTTTAAAAAACCAAATGTAGAAGCTGGAGTTGCTGCAATTGCCATGCTTAGAATCGCATTGTGTTATCGCGGTGGGGTAATGTGGAAAATGCAGGCGGGAATGGGCGATGTTATTTTTGCGCCATTGTATGAACTATTAAAACAAAGAGGCGTTAACTTTGAATTCTTCCATCAACTACAGCAACTTACACCTGGGATTGATGAAAGTGGCCAAAACTGTGTTGCTTCTGTGTTATTACAACAGCAAGTGAGTTTAAATAACTCATCAGAGTATCAGCCATTAATTGATGTGAAAAACTTAGCTTGCTGGCCAAGTGAGCCTCTTTATCAGCAGATAAACCACGAGCAGGCCCTGTTACTAAAGCAGAATAATATTAATTTAGAATCATTTTGGAGTGATTGGCCCAGCTGTTACCAAGCACATTTTGGCGCACAACTACCAACTAAAACACTGCAGTTTAAAGATGATTTTGACCGGCTGATCCTTGGGGTCTCAGTTGCTTCATTAGAGCATGTTTGCCCACAATTATTAGCAATAGACGACAACTTTGCTGCTCAGGCTAAAAATGTTCTTTCGGTAGCTACACAAGCCAGTCAGATTTGGTTAAATAAAACAGATCAACAGTTAGGTTGGCAGTATATGCCGCCAAGTGAAGAAGGGCCTATTTTGAGTGGTTTTAGCGAACCGTTTGATACTTGGGCTGCAATGCAAAACTTAATTGATAAAGAGCAGTGGCCTGCAAGCAATAGTCCGCAGAATATTGCCTATTTTTGTAGTGCATTTCCTTGTCAAGAGTATCCACCACAGAGTGATCATGGTTTCCCTGCACGGGCAAAAGCACAAGTAAAAACTAACTTAACACAACTATTAACAACTAATATGCAGCCATTATGGCCGTTAGCTTATAACGATAATGACTTTGATTGGTCCATTTTATATACACAGCATGACGTGCCAGAATCAGCGCGCTTAGATCAACAGTACTGGCGAGTGAATGTTGATCCAAGTGAGCGTTATGTGCTGTCGGTTTCAGGTTCCAGTCAATATCGTTTAGCAACTGATGGCACGCAATTTAGTAATTTATTTATTACCGGCGATTGGATCAAAACAGGTGTTAATGCAGGTTGTGTTGAAGCTGCGGTTATGGCTGGAATGCAAACAGCACGAGCACTGTGTGGGTATCCGCAGCAGATCAGTGGTGAAAATGCCTTTGAAGCGCAGTAAAACTAGCTAATTAATGGATAACTTGGCGACTTTAATCAATAAATTAGTCTATAATCGTAAATAATTACAATATCTTTACATTGTCGGTATTAAGGTTCACCATCTAATGAAAAGCCAACGTTATCCTTTTTCAAATCATATATTGCTGCTGTGCTCGTCGAGCCTCGTTTTTGCTGTGGCTGCACAGGCAAAAAATGACGATTCGAGTGGCTCTAGCCAAAGCCTCGAAGTCATTGAGGTGTTCGCCCAAAAACGCGCGCAGGCAATTGAAGATGTTAGTATTGCCATTAGTCAGGTCAAAGGTGATAGCCTTAAAAATCAACATTATAAAGATTCAACAGAGTTATCGGTATTCGCGCCTAATTTAAAAATCAGCCAAAATGCGGCTGAAGGTACGCCACCGGCGGTAAATATCCGGGGGGTTGGTTTAGTTGACTACAATACGGCGAACACCTCGCCTGTGGCTATTTATGTAGACGACATTGCCGTAGGATCTGCAAGTAATCAGATCGTTAACTTCTTTGATATTGAGCAAGTGGATATTTTGCGTGGTCCGCAGGGGACTTTATTTGGCCGCAATTCAACTGGCGGAGCAATTTTAATTCGCACTAAACGCCCTGAATTTAACGAGTCGGGGTATTTAACAGCGGGTATAGCAAATAATAACGCGTTTAGTATTGATGCTATGTATAACAATCAATTAAGTGATAACAGCGCGTTTCGTGTTGCTTTAAATCATCAAGACTATGACTATTCAACCAGCAATACTTTTGCACAATCACCTACCGCTGGAATGCAACAAACCAATGCACGGCTATCACTATTAAGTGAGTTTGATACTGTACAGGTATTGTTACAAGCGCACCTCGAAGATTGGCAGGGTATTGTGCAGCCTGTCGGTAATATCGGTGTAGTGGCGGATCCATTAACAGGTCAGTTATGTAGTCCTAGCGAAGCTGGTTCGACAAATTGCTATGATAACTTTGGCTTCAATGATGCCAGTGATGACTTTTACACGGTTAAAGTTAATAACGATTCTCCGCATAAAACGGATGGTAAAGGGTTTAGTGCACATATTAATTGGCAATTAAATGAGTTTAACGAAATTATTTCGATTAGTAGTTATAACCAATTAGAGCGCGATCATGCATTTAATTGTGATGGCTCACCAGCGCGATTATGCGAAGGAAATCTAGGTTTAGATACTCACTTATTTAGCCAAGAGTTACGCTTGCAAACGCAATGGAACAAACATACTTTAACCAGTGGTTTATATTACGCAGATGAATCAATCAAACAAGATAATATTAACGATATTTTAAGAGATTATCGCGGTATATTAGCCACCGACTTAACCGCAACCTTCTTCTATGATAACCAAATTGACACGCAAAATATTGCCGCTTTCAGCCAGTTAGACTATCAACTTAATTCAGATTGGTTGCTAAGTGTTGGACTACGTTATTCCTATGAGTCACTTGATTATGACTCAGTGGCACAATTAAATATGGTAGTTGATCCGAGTGATTTAGCAGGGGTTTTAGTGCCATTTTATCATGTGCAAGGCGAGCAATCCGATAATGGTTTTTCTGGCCAGTTTGCTGTGAACTACCTTATTAACGATACAACCCATGGCTATTACCGTTTTGCAAATGGGATTAAAAGTGGGGGTTATAATGGCGGGTTTTTATCTTCCCCAGAGCAAGCCGAATTAGCTGACTATGGCAAAGAGCGTCTCAATGCGCATGAAATTGGTACTAAATCATGGTGGCCTGAGCAAGGTGTGCGGTTTAATTGGGCTGCTTTTTATTATGATTACAATGATCAGCAAGTGTTTATGAACCAACCATCAGACTCACCACAAAAGCCACCCGTGCAATTATTAGAAAACGTTGGTGATTCAGTGATCTATGGCCTTGAAGCTGAACTCGATTATCAAGCGACTAAAGCACTTTCAATGCGTTTTGCGATGGGTTACATTCCCCATGCGGAATTTGAAGAATTTGTTGATCCTTTGGGTAACAGTTTGACTCATAATCGGCTGCCATTTACATCAAAGTGGAATGTGAGTGCAGGCGTAGAATATCGTTTAGAGCTTGCTGGTAATCCCTTAACAACACAATTACTAGTGGATTATCAATCAGACTATTATTTTGATCAAAACCAAAATCCGTATGCTATGCAAGATGGTTACAGTTTAGTCAATGGTAATATTCGTTATCAATTAGATAACCTAGGTTTTGTACTGTGGGGGAAAAATTTATTTGCCAGTGAGTACAGTAATTTGAAGTTTGATTTGAGCTCTTTCCTTGGCATGTTGGAAGATTTTAAAGGGGAAGGTCGCCGCTATGGTTTGGATATCAGTTATCAGTTCTAATCTTTTTGTCATTAAACTGAGGCGTATTGTATGCTGTTAAAAGCAATACAAGGTTTTTGCTATGTAGTCTTTTTAGGCTTGCTAACAATATATGTCTGCGAAGTGCGAGCAACACAGTCAGCGGATGTGTTTGTTTATACAGAGCAACAACAAGATATAAATTTGTTTCAAGTTGGTACCTTATTAGCGGCAAGTTATGAAGGGTTTCCTGATAACAGCACTCAGGTTGCGACGTGGCTTGACAATAAAAAACCACAAACAAGTACCACATATTATGGCGGAAGTTATTGGTTAGTTGTCGAACTTGAAAATCAGACTCAGCTAGCTGAATTAGTGTTGTTCCCTTACAACACCTTAGTATCGCGTATTGAAACACGTGTATATGATATGGCCGATCCCACATCTGAGGCCGCGCGTTACGTAACAGGGGGGATTGAAAAAAACGAATTTGCTTTTCATTACGGCAATAAAATAGCCCTTACACCAGGCAAGCGTTACTTTTTGATCACCAAGTATGAAAGTGACTACTTTTACACTCCTCCTAAACTGGTATTAAAACCCTATGCAGACTTCTTTACCCAGGTCACCATCGAAAATATGGTGATGATGTTGTGCTTCGGAGTAGGCATTGCGCTGGGTTTGTATAACTTATTAATATATTTTGGCGCACGGGATGTAACCCACCTTTATTACGCCTTATTTACAGCATGCTGGGTATTTGCCTGGAGCCAGTTTTTCCATATTCCAGATCAACTATTTGGTTTTTATAATGCCCATTTTCATTGGCTAGGGTTTGTTTTAATACCATTAACTAACATATTATTTTTCAATAATTTGCTTAAGCTAAAAGACAGTTTTCCACAATTAGCCAAAGCATCAATTATATTAGCTGTGGTGGCAACCGCAGGTTTGCCTTTCGCTGCTATGTGGCCAGGTTTTGGGTTTATTTGGGCAACAATAGTAACGGGGTGCACCTTATGCTTAGGCATGTACATAGGGGTTCGCAGTTGGATGAGTGGTTTTAAACCCGCGCGATACTTTGTCTTTGCTTACCTAGCGATGGCAATTCCTAATATGGTGGGAAATTTAACTAATTTAGGTGTACTGACGCCGATTGCAATCGATTTGTACCTATTAGGTTTGATTGGCACCGCCTTAGATGCGATGTTACTCGCGTTTGCAGTGGCAAATAAATTTAGTATTTTACATGATGAGAATGTTGAGCTTACTAAAAACCTCGAGCAAAAAGTGCAATTGCGTACGCAGGAGTTACAACAATTGGCGTCAGAACTCACTGATGCCAGTGAAGCTAAGAGCCGTTTTTTAGCAAATATGAGTCATGAAATACGTACGCCAATGACCTCTATTATAGGCTACGCAGATGGTATTATTTTAGGCGATATTAAGCCTCACGAACGAAATCATGGTATTCGGGTTATTTTACAAAACAGCCGCCATGTTTTAGGACTCATAAACGACATACTTGATATGTCAAAAATAGAGGCCAATCGCCTTGAAATTGATTTAGTCGAGACTGACTTATTTGCAACCATTGCGCATATAGAATCGCTATTAGGCAAACAAATTCGTGATAAAGGTCTTAAATTTAAAGTTGATTACCAATTCCCACTGCCTGATTGGATTATTTCTGATCCAACCCGATTACGACAAATATTGTTAAACTTAACAGCTAATGCATTAAAATTTACCACGGTAGGGCATATTCAATTAGTGGTGAGTTGCACTAAAGAGCAGCTTATCATTAAAGTTAAAGACACCGGCATTGGGATGACAGAGGCTGAGCAACAAGACTTGTTCACGCCGTTTTATCAGGCTGACTCATCGATCTCACGTAAATATGGCGGTACAGGACTCGGTTTAAATATTTCAAAAAGTTTAGCCGAAAAGTTAGATGGTAATATCACCGCTCATTCCCATGTTGGCAGTGGCAGTGAGTTTAGCCTCAATATCGCGCTATATATGCCTGAACGAGTGCGTTGGATCAATAGTTTTGATGAGATCTCTATAAGCAAAGAAAAAGAGCTGCCAAGTCAAGATCAGCGAAATCTCGTGGGTGAAGTGCTGGTAGCGGAAGATCATCCTGAAAACCGTGAACTGATCAAACGTATTTTAGAGCGAATGGGGTTAACGGTTACTGCGGTAGAAAATGGCAAAGATGCAGTGCAAGCTACGCTAGATCATCAATTTGATTTGATTTTATTAGATATTCAAATGCCAGTAATGGATGGTGAACAAGCGATTCATATTATGCAGGCAACAGGATTAACGACACCCATTGTTGCCCTTACAGCAAATACTATGAAGCATGAAGTTGATCGCTATCTAAAACAAGGGTTTATTGATCATATAGGCAAACCAATTGACCGCAGTGAATTTAGTCATAAAATTGCTAGTTATTTAGATATCGAAATGCTTGAAGATGTAAAATTGCCAGAGCATGAATTTGAGGTGCTTAAACAGGTGTACATAGAAGGGCTTAAAAAGCAGCGAGAAACAATAACCAAGCAATATACAGATGGCGATATGACAGGGTTTGCACAAAGTGTTCATATGCTAAAAGGAACTGCTGGAATGTTTGAGTGCGAAACATTGTACCAACATGCAATCAAGTTAGACAAAGCCCTTAAAGCCGATAGCGTGATGTTAGATAGCCATTTAGTTTATCAAGTGTTTGATGAAATTGATGATATTTTATGTCACTCACCTCAGTAAAATAAGCTGCTCACGGGTAATGTCCGGAAAATCAGTACGCTGTGTATAACGGGCATATAAGGTTGAAAAAATGGCGCTGCGTGAAAGCTGATCAAATGTTGTGATCAGTTTTTTTGCTGTTGTTTTTGAGCTATAACAACACTCGCGATAGCGTTTTATTAATTGTGTCAAGCTTTGTCCTTGTTGCTGTAAAGCCAGCTCTGCTTCAATAAAAAATGCGCTACCACTCCAATAAACTCTTTGTTGTGCACCTTGTTGCCACATATCGTCGGCAAGTTCACTTAATGGCTGTTGCTTTGTTCGAGTTTGCTGACGTCCGCGTTCAAGCCCTGCAGATAGTCGTTGTATAAATTGCTTCCTAGTGATCACTTTACTATCACGCATTATTATATTTTGCATATAGGTTGCAAATCCTTCACTTAACCAGAAGCCCGAATAGGGTAGTAACGGTAAGTAAAGGTGTGCCATTTCATGGTAGAGGGTCCAGTCATCGCGTAATTGTGTAAAACTGGCAAAGCGATCAAAATGTAACTCTATGCCATCTGGATCACCACGGCGCACACTTCCCCAAGGCACGGGTTCAAATGCAATATACCGAGGGTGTAAATAAATGGGTAAATTAGAGTATGGCAGTGGGCCTAAAGTTGCCTGAGTTTGCTCAAGACTAAAATTCAGCCATTGCAGTATTATCTGCTGCTTGCTTTTTGACAGCTCGGTTAATCCTTGAGGATCAAGCTGGGCTGCGAAAACAGATGTACTCGCTAAACAAGTAACGAATAAAATTCGATTAAACAGTTTCATATCTGGTACTTAATGGTTTTTAATTGCTCACAAAAGACCGAGTAAAGGATAAAATCCGTTCACTATTTTATTGTTGAATGATAAGTATAGATGCTAAAACCACGACACTCACTGCCAACCATGGTTTAATGTTTATATGATATTTTATAATAAAAATATGGCAGGTTATGGGTTATCAACACATTGAAATCCCACCTCAGGGTGAACAAATTAGCATTGATAATAAAGGCGTGTGGCATATTCCGTCGCAGCCGATCATTGCTTATATTGATGGTGATGGAGTAGGGCAGGATATCTCCCCTTGTATGCGTGACATTGTGAACCATGCTGTGCAGTTATGTTATCAAGGAGTGCGAAAAATTCACTGGATGGAAGTCTTTAACGGTGAAAAAGCTGCGCAGCTATATGATGGGGATTGGTTTCCGCAAGAGACGATTCATGCGGTTCGGCAATTTAAAATAGCGATTAAAGGGCCTTTAACCACGCCGATTGGCGGAGGTTTTCGTTCACTCAATGTTGCTCTTCGTCATGAAATGGATTTATTTGTAAATATGCGGCCGATTAAAGGCTATTGCGCATTACCGTCACCGTTAAAAAAACCTGAAAATACCAATATTGTTGTGATCCGCGATAGCTCTGAAGATGTGTACTCTGGAATTGAATGGCAAGCTGGCAGTGTCGAAGCCGAAAAAATGCTGGATTTTTTATGCCAAGAAATGGGCGTAACCCGTCTGCGCTTTGATCAACAATGTGGTATTGGCATTAAAAATATTTCTAAAGAAGGGTCAGAGCGGCTAGTGCGCTATGCAATAGCGTATGCGCTTGAACAAAATAGTGACTCGGTAACGGTTGTGCATAAAGGCAATGTACTTAAATTTACTGATGGTGCGTTTAAGCGTTGGGGGTTTGCCGTAGCGCAAACTGAGTTCTCAGCAATACCACACAGTAATGGCCGTTGGCTAGAAATACCGCGTGAGGGCTTGGCACCGTTAGTTATTAAAGAAGTGATTGCAGATAACATGCTCCAGCAAGCGTTAATGAATCCTGAGCAATTTGATGTAGTGGTAACAACCAACCAAAATGGCGATTATCTAGCAGATATGTTGACTGCACAAGTGGGTGGTATTGGTATTATGCCCGCAGCAAATTTAAATAATGAAGTGGCTTTTTTTGAACCAACTCATGGTACGTTTGAGCGTATTGCTGGACAAAATAGTGCAAATCCTACCAGTAGTATTTTAAGTGCGGTGATGATGCTACAGTTTATGAATTGGCACGAAGCGGCCAACAGTATAGAGCTGGCTTTGCAACAGACATTTATAGCCGGTGAAGTGACCTTTGATTTACAGGCAGAGCAGCAAAACTCGACCATCCTCAGTTGCAGTGATTTTACACAAAGGATAATCGAGCGTTTAAAAGTTTCATGAACTACGCTGCATTGGCGTTGTAGAGCTTTGCACGATACATGCAAGGGCGATTAGTCAGTGTTGCAGCACGTTGATAAATTGCTTTTGCATTGTGTTCATCGCTTGGTGTACCGCTTAATGTATCCATTAAAGCAACAACAATAATAGCTGGCACCTGACAGCAATATTCATCTAATACCGCAGTTGTTGTTTGTGCATCAACATGACAATGCGGGTGATTATGCTCAACTTGATACGCATGCAATAACGTTTGTACATCTAAACTGTCATTGTCAAAATGTTTGTTTTTACGACATTGACAGCCAAATTCATCAACCAGAGTCGCCAATGCTTGGTAAACATCATTACACTCAAGGGTGGTTTGCTTACAAAGTTGTTGTTCGATGAACGCATGTAAATGGCCGTCGATAAATAATCCGTCTTGTTGGGTGAAGCTTGCTGTAGTTTGCATCATAATGTTGTCTCTCAGTGTTAGTGGTTAACTCATTTGGTATGACTTCACTGTAGCCCTAAGCACACTATTTATGAAATTGTTGTTTTCAATAACTGATATTGATTTAATCAATAATAACGAGAGAGCTCCATTTTAATTAGAGCTTTCTAGCGATCAGCAATCGTATTAGCAAACGCTTGCAGTTCGCGGCGTAACCATTGGTGTGGGCTGGCATGATGCAGTAATGGGCTCCACAGCATTTTTACTTCAATTGGGACAATTTGAAACGGCACAGGACTAATCACTAACTCGGTATGTTTAGTTAGCAGCATTGCTTGTCGTCTTGGTAGAGTGGCGATCAGTTGTGGCGATTGGCATAGCAAACTTGCCACCATGTAATGACGAGTAAACACCCGAATATGACGGGTTTGTTCAAGCTGCCAAAGAGCTTCGTCTACCCATCCCAGCTTTTGGCTACCTGATTTATTCGTGACGGCAGCTTCAGCCCCCCAGCCTGCACGATTTACCCAAATATGCTCTGACGCTAAGTATTGCTCTAGATCAGGCTGTTTTAAGTATGGGTTAGCTGGATGCATTAAACAGCAATAGTTATCGCGCCAGACACTGGCCTGATGAAAAGACCGTGGTAGGCCGTTGAAGCGATTGATGGCTAAGTCAATGCTGCCCTTTTCCATATCTTGCAGGCTAACATCGCTGGGGCTAAGCACATCAAAATTAAGTCCTGGATGTTTATTTAGTTGCTGGGTAATAAAAGGCGCGACTAGCGTTGATTCTAAATAATCATTCGCCATAATTCTAAAGGTGAGTTCGCCAGTGGTTGGATCAAACATATCACTGGGTTGGGTTATTGCCTCAGCCATTTTTAACAGCGCTTCTATTTCAGGTTTTAAACTCAGCGCTTTTGCAGTAGGAGTCATAGAGCCTGCGGCTCGTACTAGGAGCGGATCGTCAAATAAATCACGTAAACGTTTTAGTGCATTACTCATTGCTGGTTGGGTTAATGCTAATTTATTTGCCGCTTTCGAGACATTTCGCTCATCTATCAGTACATTTAAGTACACAAGCAAGTTGAGATCGATATTTCTTATATTCATTTGATCAATCTTATTCATTCGCTGTATTAATTATCTAAATTAAAGCGTGCTTGCTAAGGTGTGTAAACCACTAAATAGACATAGTCATCATAAGTGATAGAAATATGCTAGAGCTAAAAACAGCAAATACGTTATCGACTCAAACTAGCAACGCAATTGAGCAAGTCATTGCGACCAAATTAGCGCGTGCCGTATTCGCAGGCTTTGAAGCGATGTTTGCTGAGTTTTTAAATATTACCTTAGGTGCACAAAGTCGTTTTGAGCAACGGCAATGGCAAAATGTACAATCGGCAATGCGTGAGCGTTTACAAGTATATGAAAGGCAAGTTAAAAATGTTAGTGAAGCGGTGCGAGTCATTGCATTTAAAGAGCTCAACGATCCGCGACTGTGGCAGCAGGCAAAGCATATTTATGGCCAAATGGTGCAAGATCATGAAAACCAACCGATTGCGCATACATTTTTTAATTCAACTTTTGGCTCGATTTGGGATGATAAAAAAATACGCACCGTGCATTTATTTGTTTTAAAAGCCAAATACCGCGCTAAATCTCGGCCATTTGATAATTTAGTAAGTCGTATTTCATTGCAAAATGGCTTTAGCCAGGCGGTGGAGCAACTTATTTATCGACAAGCTTTTCGGGTTGGATTTACAGATTTAGCTCATGATGTTGATATTTTGCAGCGTACTTTGGCGTTAGGTGCGCAGCAGCAATGTCGTCAAGTGTATGAGCTGATGAATTTAAACGATGGCTATATTGAATACGCTAATTCACTGTTTTTTAGAAATAAAGCCTGCTACTTAATAGGTCGTTGCATTGCTAAAAATGGCGATAACATGCCCTTTGCTGTCGCTATTTTACATACCCAAAGCGGTTTAAAGCTTGATGCGGTGATGATGGGCGCAGATCAACTGAGTTTATTATTCGGCTTTGCTCGCACCTACTTTATGGTTGATACCGACCAACCCGCGCGCTATGTAGATTACTTATCAGTGCTAATGCCACATAAGCAACGATTTGAATTATTCAATGCCATTGGCTTTATTAAACATGCCAAAACAGAGTTTTATCGCTATAAGGTCGACACCACCAACAATAGTCCCATAGATGATAAGTACATTATTGCCCCCGGCACGCCAGGCATGGTGATGCTAGTATTTACCACTGCTGGCTCAGATTATGTTTATAAGGTAATAAAAGATAAATTTAGCGCGCCTAAAACATCAACCAAAGCACAGGTGATGGCAAAATACGACTTTGTAAAACAAGCGGATAGAGTCGGCCGTTTAGTCGACACCCATGAATTTCGCTATTTAGCATTTGATTTAAATCGTTTTAGCGATGAATTGCTTACCCATATGCGAGCGAGTATCGGCTCAAGTATGGCTATTGCAAATAAAGCCTTAGTGCTTAAGCATGTATACGTTGAGCGCAAAATGACACCACTTAATTTATACATCAATCAATGTGACGATAAACAATTGAATAATGTAATGCTTGATTACGGCAAGGCGATTAAAGAGTTAGCTGGGGCTAATATTTTCCCCGGTGATATGTTGATGAAAAACTTTGGTGTGACCCGTTGGGGGCGCGTGGTATTTTATGATTATGATGAAATTTGCCCATTAACGGATTGTAACTTTAGAAACTTACCGAGCAGTGAAAATAGTTTTGATGAACTAAGCAGCGAAAGCTATTTTGATGTTGCCGAAAATGATGTATTCCCGAGTCAGTTTAAAGTGTTTTTTAGTGCTGATCAGCAAGCATTTAGTCATTTTTGCCAGCAACATCAAGACTTATTTAGTCCTGATTTTTGGCTGCAGTGCCAAGCTGATATCAATGCTGGGCAATTGGCTGATGTGTATCCATACAAACAAAGTTGGCGATTTTAGCCGGGGGTTATTACCCATAAGTCTGATTAATTTTGGGCGTGTAAAAAGGTAAAGTTTCATAAAACAAAATCCAAGGAAAATCATGAAATCTCTATTATTAGCAAGTTTACTCATCACCTCACCACTGGTTTTAGCTAACCCGCTATTAGGTAGTTGGGAGTTTGTGGAAGGGAAATATGCAGTTGAACAAGGTTATGTGACTGCCAAAGCACCAGAGTTAACCTCAGTTAAACTAATAACCGCCACTCATTTTAATTACATCACCCAAAAAAATGGCCAGTTTCATTATGCAGGTGGCGGGCAGTACACCTTAAAAAACCAACAATTTGTAGAGACTTTTGTTTACGGTAACATTGAATCGTTGCTTGGCAAAACCATGGCTTTTGATTACAAAATTGAAGGAGATTTGTGGCATCATTCTTTAATAGAAAATGGTAAGTTAGTTGAAGCCGAAGTGTGGCGTAAAATCGATTAACTCATCAATTCAGGAGCTGCAATGCAATTTATTTCTCATCAAGATCAGCATTTAACATTAAGCGACACCGCTAAACCGCAATTAAAAACTAATGAAGTGTTAATTAAAGTTGCTGCTATCGGCGTGAACCGCGCTGATTGTATGCAACGTCAAGGTAAGTATCCAGCGCCACAGGGCGATAGCCCCATTCTAGGGCTTGAATGCGCAGGCACTGTGATTGAGCTTGGCACCGAGGTTGATCAAAGCTGGCTTAATAAAGCGGTATTTACTTTGTGTGCAGGCGGCGCATATAGCGAATATGTAGCGGTCGATGCAGCACAATTAATGGCTTTACCAAGTGATTTAACTATGGCGCAAGGTGCAGCGATCAGCGAAGTATACTTAACCGCGTTTGGTGCGTTATTTCAACTTGGTAAGTTACAAGCAGGGCAAACAGCACTGATCCATGCAGGCGCAAGTGGCGTGGGTGGGGCAGCTATACAAATGGCTAAACGTATTGGGGCAACGGTTGTTATTACCGCAGGTAGCGATGAAAAGTGCGAACATGCCAAAGCGCTTGGTGCCGATCATGTAATCAACTACAAAACCGACGATTTTGTTGCTTACATGCAAAACCATGGTTTAACGGCGAACGTGATTGTTGATCCGGTATCTGGGCGCTATTTAAGTAAAAATGCAGCAATCGCTGCAATGGATTGCCAAATAATTATGCTGGCATTTTTAGATGGTCGCTTCGCAGAAGTAGATTTTGCACTCTTGTTACAAAAGCGTATTTCGTTTCATGGCTCAACACTGCGCAATCGCAGTCAAGCGTTTAAACGCCAACTACGCGATGAGTTTGTAGCAAAATTTTATGACGATATAGCAAATCAACAGTTTGATTTTAATATTTATAAAACGTTGCCTTGGCAAGACGCTGGTGAGGCACACGCGATTCTTGAACGAAACGAAAATGCCGGAAAAGTTGTATTATTAGTTCAGTAGTTTAAAAACCAATATTTGCCCATATAACTATGGGCAACTATAAAGCGATTTAAGGCAAAAACATGAACCCAATTATAGCAACATTAAAAGAGCACAATGTTAGCGATGAAAAAGTACACGAACTTTTTCAAGCATTTACTCAAAACCCAATGATGGCAATGGCACTTGTGCAGCAACTCGGTATTCCACCAGAGAAGTTACAAGCACTAATGGGCTTGGTAATGACTCAGCCTCATTTAATCAAAGAAGCCGCTGATTCACTTGGTATTGGTGAAGGTGAGCTTGAAAAAGCTAAGCAGCAGTTGAAAAACCAATAACGAGCTATCAATGAGAGTACATTTAGTTACTCTCATTTGTTAAGCATGCAATTATTAAGCAATGTCTATCGTGTAAGCGGCCAATAAGTTTTGCATTTTTTGTTGTTCATGTGCGGCAAACTCGATGCCCACACTTAAACGATCTCCCTGCATTTGATTGTTGCGCACATGCGCACTGATCACCACGGCACTGTTGTCGATAGGCGATAGAACATGCACAAACACGGGGCGTTTTTTAAGCGCTAAAAACCCTGAATTAACATGCACAGTAAAGCGACAACCAGTCGGTGAAATATCGATGATCAAACCTTGCAATAGATTTTCACTGTCATAAGTATGCGATTTATTAATGCTAATCTTTGCTGGTATATGGGTTTGTAAACGGCTGACTTCACGCAGTTGCCTACTCTCAATATTCTTAGGGTAAGCAAGGTAAAGTAATTTTTCTGGTCGAAAAGAAATAGCTAATATAGTGGTCGAAAAAGCGACGCACTCCCCACGTTCACCTTCGACTATATAGCGTACAATTGCGCCATTGCCTTCTTTTAACACATCAGCATATTGGCTTTTTTTTGCTTGGACAGGGTACTTTAAAATTAAATACTTACCAGCTTCATAGCCAACTAAAGAGAGTTTAAATCTGACACTTAATGGGTTGGTGAACTGAATGTCGATTAATTTACCTGGCAGTAAGTCTAAGCAAAACTTAGCTTTGCTAGCTTGCGCTGGTCTGTCTTGTGTAATTTCCATATATACGTAGTTATTATTATTTGTTTCCAAATAGTATCCATCAAAAGAACTAAAAAATCACTACGAAAAACGACTGGTATTAGTTTATAAGCCTTAATTAATAAAAGTAATACACGCCTTGTTACAAAGTTGATTGAACTGATAAATATCTGCTTTGTCTATTAAATAACATACTAACTTATGGAACAAAACTGTGAAATACCTTTATAAAATATGGAAAAATAACCGCTCGTTAATCGTATTTATCTCGCTGATGTGTGTTTTTAGAAGTGCAGTGGCTGACTGGTACGAAGTACCCACAGGTTCAATGCAGCCAACCATTGTTGAGGGCGACCGTATATTGACAGATAAAATGGCGTATGACCTACGAGTGCCTTTTACTAAAATTTCGCTGGTTAAACTAGCCGAGCCACAGGCCGGTGATATTATTGTATTTGATTCTGTTGCGGCACAAAATCGCCTAATAAAAAGAGTAATAGGTGTACCGGGCGACACTGTTGCTTTAGTTAATAATCAACTTGTTATTAATGGTGAAAAGCTTAATTACGAAACTGTAGCTGAAACCGCCATAAACCGAGTGGAAATAGAGAATTTGCATGGCATAAAACATACCGTAAAACTCGCTAAGCAGCGCTCTTATATGCAAAATTTTGATCCTCTTATCATCCCTACAGATATGTATTTAGCAATGGGGGATAACCGTGATAACAGTGCTGATTCACGAGTAATAGGCTTAGTACCAAGAGCTGAATTGCTCGGAAGGGCAAAGCGGGTGATAGTTTCACTGGATTACGATGACTATTATTTACCACGTAAAAACAGGCTTCTAAAAGAATTACAGTAATAGTAAGCGCTGTTATAGTCTGGTAAAGGATAGCACTGATAAAAGATAGTAGTGCAAAAAATAACAGCGCTAAAACTTAAAATAGCTTAGCGATTAAATTTAGCGTTGTTGACTCTCACCTAACAATAAACTGTATATAAAAATAGTGTTTATGATTTTGTCAGATATTACTGATCTCTAGCATTTTTGTATATTGCTGCATTTGTAAAAAATGAGGTGAAGTTAACTAGTTGTTTACAGGTATCTGTTTGATAGCTAAGATAAATGCATTATAATATATGGATATTTTTCTGTTTGTAAAAAGATAAATGTCGTAGATAAAATTGTTATACCTTCAAGGAAGCTCAGTGAAACTTTTAGTTTTGTTATTTTTATTTACTTCAATATCAACTTTTTCTTGTGATAAAAAAAGCGAAATAAAGAAAGTAGCGGCGTTTATAACTCAAGATAATTTCGCTGATTTATCAGAAATAACGGTTTATTACCCTGTTAATTATGGTGTTGCTGAGGCTGTAAGAGCTGTAATCTCTCTAGGTGAAATTGATAGGGTAACCTTGTATGTTCCTACAATTATTTCTGAACCACATGCTTTTGAAAGCAATCATGAGCTAGCTGATTATAAAGTATCAACCTTTACAATTAAGACTGATACGATAAATGAGGCTTATATTACTGTGAATTACCGAGCTCCGAAGAAAAATGATGGCTTAATCACTTTTTGTATGGGACCTTTTCGAGTCTATAAAATAAGTGAATTACCGATAAAGAAGGTATAATAAACGCATCAGAAATGACTTCAAACGCTTGGCTGGCGCTCATTCTTCGCTAATTATAGCCAAGCATTTTCCGCAATTTATGCGCGTGTTAACTTAACTAAACATGGTGCCCATATTGAGAGTTTCTGAAAGGCTGAAATATGCAGTCATCTTATCTTTCGCCAGTTGGCCACTATTCATTTGGCTGGGCACAGATCTCGTCGGTAGCTTTTGCGCACTTTCAGGGTTTATAGTTGGCTATTACTTTGCTCCAATAACTCACAGACAAACCAAAAAGTACCAAGTACAGCTTTTAGGTTTGGGCATGGGCTTTCTAGCTCTGTATTTATCGAGCTTTTTAAGAAGTATATTTGAGTTAATTTCAGGTGAGCCTTTTAAAGGTGTAGGTTACTACTTAATATCAGCACTAACAGGGCCTTATTTTGGTCTAATGTTTTTCGGTATGCCACTTATAATTTTTTCTTTTACCAATTATATGATTTGGCTATGGTCATCCAAACTTTAAGTTAACCGGGTAGCCGCAGGTCGCTAACTTCAGCACCTACAATTTTATGTGCTGGAAAAACAATTTGTTGTGGCAATTAAAAAAGCCGTTGTTTAAAACAACGGCTTTTTAGTGTTAACTAGTTAAAGTCGAATTACATTACACGCATACCTGGCTCTGAGCCGTCGTCTGGGTTTAAAATATAGATTTCTTTACCGCCAGGGCCTGCTGCTAGTACCATGCCTTCTGACATGCCAAAGCGCATCTTACGTGGCTTCAGGTTGGCAACCATAACCGTTAGTTTGCCTTCAATATCTTCTGGCGCATAAGCTGATTTAATACCAGCAAATACTTGGCGTGTTTCGCCGCCTAAGTCGAGCGTTAGTTTAAGTAGCTTATCAGCGCCTTCAACGTGCTCTGCTTTGGCTATTTTAGCTACACGTAAATCTACTTTGGCAAAATCGTCAAATTCGATTTCAGCTGCAATAGGCTCTTTTGCCAAAGGGCTGTTTGGATCGATTTTGTCTTTTGCAGCGAGTAAGCTTTCTTTTGATTCTTCGACCATTTTATTTACTTTATCCATTTCTACACGTTGCATTAACGGTTTAAATTTATTGATCGGGTGGCTAACAAGCGCAGTTTGCGCGCCTTGCCAAGATAGATCATCATTTAAGAAGTCTTCTACGTTTGCCGCCATACCCGGTAATACTGGTTTTAAGTAAGTCATTAGCACGCGGAATAAGTTAAGCCCAAGCGAACACACTTGGTGAGCTTGTTCTTGTTTCGTTTCGTCTTTGATTAATACCCATGGTGCTGAGGTATCAATAAATTGGTTTGCTTTATCAGCAAGCGCCATTATTTCACGAATAGCACGGCTATAATCACGGTTTTCATAGTGCTGAGCAACGGTATCGGTAGCTGCTTGGAATTCAGCTAATAATTGCGGCTCCATGACAGTGTCACTTAATTTACCGTCAAACTTTTTAGTAATAAAACCGGCGCAACGGCTGGCAATGTTAACCACTTTACCAACTAAGTCTGAATTTACACGTAGTGCAAAGTCTTCTAAGTTTAAGTCAAGATCGGTGATGCCGCTGTTAAGTTTAGCAGCGTAGTAATAACGTAAAAACTCAGGGTCGAGGTTGTCTAAATATGTACGCGCTTTAATAAACGTGCCTTTCGATTTAGACATTTTAGCGCCATTAACCGTTACAAAACCATGCGCGAATACATTGGTTGGCTTTCTGAATTTTGCGCCTTCAAGCATTGCTGGCCAAAATAAGCTGTGAAAGTAGATAATATCTTTACCGATAAAGTGGTAAAGCTCAGCGTCAGAGCCTTCTTGCCAAAATGCATCAAAGTCGATGCCTTGTTTGTCGCATAAGTTTTTAAAGCTGGCCATGTAACCAATTGGCGCATCAAGCCAGACATAAAAATATTTACCAGGCGCACCAGGGATTTCAAAGCCAAAGTAGGGCGCATCGCGGCTGATATCCCACTGTTGCAGGCCATCGGCAAACCATTCGTCTAGTTTGTTAGCCATTTCTTGCTGAATAGTGCCGGAGTGAAGCCACTCTTTTAACATGCCTTCAAATGCTGGCAGGTCAAAAAAGTAATGCTCAGAGTCTTTAAGTACTGGCTCAGCACCTGACATCACAGAGCGCGGGTTGATAAGCTCTGTTGGGCTATATGTTGCGCCACATGCGTCACAGCTGTCGCCATTTTGGTCTTCAGACTTACAAGTTGGGCACGTACCAGTTACAAAGCGATCGGGTAAGAAAATGCCTTTTTCAGGGTCAAATAACTGTGAAATAGTATGCTTTTTGATATGACCGGCATCGTTTAAGCGATTATAAATAAGCTCGCTGAATTCTTTGTTTTCTTGGCTGTGGGTGCTGTGGTAGTTATCAAATTTAATATTGAAGTCTGCAAAGTCACGTTGACGTTCAATGCTGACATTTTTTACCATTTCTTCCGGCGTGATCCCTTGCTTTTGTGCATTGAGCATAATTGGCGTGCCATGGGCATCGTCGGCGCAAACATAATAAGCTTCGTGGCCTTGTAGTTTTTGAAAACGTGACCAGATATCAGTCTGAATATATTCCAATAAATGGCCTAAATGTGTTGGGCCGTTGGCATAAGGTAATGCACTGGTAATGAGGATCTTTCGCTGTGCCATAATCATTCCGAATTGACGGTTCCTGTTAAGGAACGGATGAAAATCATAATATTATCAGCAAACCTAAAGGAAACACCTTCGTGGTTGGCCGATTTTCATTAATTGACTGGTGTTAATGCCCTGAATGTTACATAATTCCGAGGCAATTTTCATCAAAGAAACACTATTTTATTGTTATGTTTGGATTGTCGAAACTATTCTCCTCTAAATCGGTGCAAAAACAACCGATTCTTACTGCCTTAGCAGGGTATCGCAGTGCCGCTTTTGCTGTCGGCATTGATGAAAAATTCATTAAAAGCATTGAATCAAAAAATGATAAATCAATATTGCTTCATTTAACGCTGCCATTTGCTGCGTTATCTGAAATGCCAAAGGTAGCAGCGTTTGTAAGCCAACAACTTAATCAAGCAGTGACAATTAACGCAAGCATTGAGCTGACTGAAGCATGTAAGTTCAAAGCGATAAAACATATTGTGTTGATTGCATCAGGCAAAGGTGGTGTGGGTAAATCAACCACCGCGGTAAATTTAGCGGGCGCACTCAAAGCTGAAGGCGCGAAAGTGGGGATTTTAGATGCGGATATTTATGGCCCGTCTATTCCAATGTTGCTAGGCCTTGAAGGAGCAACACCCACGGCTAAAAATGACAAGCAATTGCTACCATTTGACGCTAATGGCATCAAAGCACAATCAATTGGCTTTTTAGTGCCTAGTGATGATGCCACAGTTTGGCGCGGACCGATGGCGTCGGGCGCATTAACGCAACTGTTAAATGAAACTGCATGGGGTGAGCTTGATTACCTGATTGTAGATATGCCACCAGGAACTGGGGATATTCAACTTACTATGAGTCAGAAAGTACCTGCCAGTGGCACGGTGATTGTGACGACTCCGCAAGATTTAGCACTTGCTGATGCGCAAAAAGGCATTGCCATGTTTAATAAAGTGAATGTGCCAGTATTGGGCTTGATTGAAAATATGAGTCATTTTTTGTGCTCACACTGCGGCGAACCAAACCATGTATTTGGAAAGGATGGCGCAATAAAATTAGCTCAGCGTCATGGTGTGCCAGTGTTGTCGCAAATTCCTTTGGCGATTGATATTCGCGAATACTCAGAGCAAGGCAAATTAATCGCCATGGATAATCAGGCTGCGGTGAGTGAAACTTATGCTGACGCTGCGCGGCTGATTGCCAGTATGCTTTACTATCAACAACCCCATCATAATTCAGTCGAAATTGTGATTACGGATGATTAACTAATGAGATTATCAGATACCCATATTAAAGAATATATTGCCCAACAGCGTATTATTATTGAGCCAAGTCCGACCGATGAAATGATTTCTGGGGTAACGGCAGATTTACGTTTAGGTAATAAGTTTCGTGTATTTCAAGATCATACAGCAGCTTATGTTGATTTAAGTGGTCCAAAAGATCAGCTTAATAAAGCAATGGAATCAATAATGAGCGATGAAATAGTGTTAAAAGAGGGCGATGCATTCTTTTTACACCCAGGTGAATTAGCCCTTGCGATGACCTATGAAAAAGTCACGTTGCCGGCAGATATCGTTGGCTGGCTTGACGGCCGTTCATCTTTGGCACGTCTTGGCTTAATGGTGCATGTGACGGCCCATCGGATTGATCCCGGTTGGTCTGGTAATATTGTTTTAGAGTTTTATAACTCGGGTAAATTGCCGTTGGCATTACGACCTATGATGAAAATCGGCGCTATGAGCTTTGAGACCATGTCAGGTCCTGCTGAAAATCCTTACAATACACGCAAAGATGCCAAATATAAAGATCAAACCAGCGCAGTTGCAAGTCGTATTAGTGATGATAGTAACTAATTAAAATATAGTTTTAAAATAAAGGCTTATCACTTGATAGGCCTTTTTTATTGCTTGGAAATACACTCACTCGATTTTATTACCATAAACACTGCTTAAGCATTTTATTGATATATTATCCACGGTTCAGGTTATTTACTGGCTATTTCATTTAATACCTCCATACTTTAATTATCTTTTTATAATTTACTATTTGTTCAATGCACATGGAGTGACAGTGGATCAGGCAAGCATATTAGCGCGAGCATATTGTATAAAGATTTTTTTAATACTGTTAAGCATTACTGCTACAGCGTCTGTGATGGCTGATGAAGTGCCTGCCAGTGGCTGGTTAGTGCCAGCAAATACGCCCTTTCAAACTACCAAACCCTTACTAGAACAAGTTGTCACTACCGATTCAAAAACAGATTTATCACATGTTCGTATCAAGGCAGAGCAAGGTTATTGGTTTATTGTTGATTTAAATAAACGGTCGCAATCAAAAGTTGAGGTGATTTATGCAGACAATTCCCATTTAGCGCAGCTTAATTTTTATATTCTTAATGAGAGTTTCAACCCGTTAGTTGAAGTAAAAAATGATGCATACCGTTATGTTGATAAAGTACTGCCACACGCACTGTTACCTAAAGATGAGGCTCGTTGGGCTGTAATTTACGCTCGCCATAGTGAAGATGACAGGCTGAGCATTGGCCTTGCAACTGGTAATGAATTTGCCAATTTGATAAACAAGAAACTGCGAAATTTCTTTTTAATTACGGGGCTATTACTGCTGTGTCTTGCCGTTGTTGGCACTGTATACGGTTTATCTCATCAAGCAAAATCGCTTTATTTACTTGCTTACCTAGTGTGTGTATTAAGTGAGTTTTTAATAGCAAAAGGGGTGTTGAATTACTTTAATATTGAATTTGCGTCTTTATGGTACACAAAGTTACAGTTTTCATTTCAAGTTATAGCCTTAGGGGTGGTCAACTTTTACTTTATTCATTATTTACAGTCGCAAAATCATTTAAACGCTCGACAAGATAAGTTAACAGTTTATATAAGCTTATTTTGTGTTGCAGCACTATTTAGCTGTTTTATGAAGCAATCAGTGCAGTTTGCTGTAGTGACCGTGTGTTTGGGTTCTATGTTGGTGGTGCTGAGTTATTTATTTTTTTATTGGCTTAGTAATACCAAAAAAGCGATGCAATTTAAGTTTGTACTGGTCTGGTTTGCAGTGGTTTTACAAACTTTATGTTGGCAAGCAACGCTGGTGGCAGGTGCACAGATACAGCAACTTAATGATATGTTACTGGTGCTAAATGTAATTACTTTTGTGATGGTGTTACTCATTCACGAGCGTAAGTGTGTTATGCAATATAGCTACAGCCTCACTCACGACGACGATACAAAATTACCTAATAAACAGTTACTAATAGAGCGTCTTGATAGTCAGGTGAAATTATCAACAGAGCATTCTTTACTGTTATTTAGGCCTGCTGTACTGATTAATGCTCGGGCAAATTTTGGCTATGAGCATGTAAATGAGCAGATAAAATTAACCATGGGCAAATTAGCCCAGCAATTAGCGTCAATGAATGTGCTGTGTGTTGAAGCTAATCTTCAGCATAGCCGTTGTATTGCCAGGTTAGATGACAGCACCTATGGGGTTGTAATAGTCGGCAAGTTAGAATTAAGCCAAGTAGAGCAGTTTGTATGTGTGATCAATAGCGTTTTTGCTGAGGGTCTCACTCATCAACGCATTCACTTAATTGATAAAGTTGAAATTGGTGTAGCAAATTATCCCTTACATGCCAGTACCTCATTACAACTAGTCCAGCGAGGGCTGCAAGCATTGGCGGTTAAACCACTTCATGGTGAACGCTGGCATATGTTTAATATAGAGAATGTGACGTTATCGCAACGGCGCATTGCGATTGCATCAGCTTTAAAAGAAGCCATTGAATGCGATCAGCTTAGTTTATTTTTTCAACCGCAGATATATCTAAACACCGGTAAAGTGCACGGCGCGGAAGCTTTATTACGTTGGGAGCATCCACAGTTGGGTAATGTTCCCCCTGATTTATTTATCCCTATTGCTGAATCATCAGGGATAATTTCAGATTTAACCGAATGGGTTATTACGCAAGCACTGCAATATCAAAAGAAAATGATTGTATTATTGCCTGAGCATATTGTATCTATCAATATTTCGGCTAAAGATTTGCTGCGTAAAGATTTACCCGTGTTATTTATAACGTTGTTGAATGAGCATCAACTCAACCCGGCTAATGTAATGTTAGAACTAACGGAATCGGCAACACTCTTTGAGGGGGTTGATATAAAAAATGCCCTGAATGATTACCGTTTAATTGGCGTTAAAATAGCAATTGATGACTTTGGCACGGGGTATTCGTCACTCGCGTATTTGAGCAAAATGGGCTTTGATGAAATAAAAATAGATAAGCAATTTGTAATGAATATTGAATACTCTAAAAATGATCAAACAATTTGTCGTGCTACCTGTGATATTGCCAAATCACTGGGTTCATACGTAGTGGCTGAAGGGATAGAAGATAGCCAAAGTATGGCTAAATTACAAAGCTATGGCTGTGAAGTTGGTCAGGGATACTTTTTTTCACGGCCATTACCGTTTGACGATTACATGCAGTGGCTTGAAGAAAATCTTGAAACCACCACCGTATTTGTCAATGATCTTGAAAAAGTAGTTGACCTAATTGGGAAAAATAATCATTGAGCGCGTTATTACAAATTTTTAAGCTATCGCGCTTAGGGTAAATTAGCGCTGAGTTATTGAGCCCAGAGACTAAAAAGTGATTAACGATCTGCTCATTACAAGCAATACATGCTTCAAAACTACGTGCAGCTAACTCTTCAGGCATACTCATATAAAACTGCTGATGGCGTTTATCAAATTCTATACAATCTAATACATACTGATTAGCGTGTTGACCGGTTGGTTCTAGAAATACCCCTTGGTAAAACTTATTTAATGCTAAGTTTAGTGGGTGACTTTGCCCAATCGTGTGCTCCAGCCAAAGTTTAGAGGCAAAATGCTGTGGCGAATGCTGGGGAAATATGTGTTTAGTTATGTGATGATCAAACGCATGAAACCATTCATGCGCCAGCGCGCCACCGCCTGCATTTTTTGCCAGCGCAAGGGTACGAGTACGGCTATTATAATGTGCTTGGACGTGTTGTTGCCCGCCATGGCCAAAAGCAAAATTGAGTTTCCCCCTCAGACCAATGGTCTTTGGCGGCACTTGCAGTATTTGCGCTAAATCGGCTAGTGCGTCGTAAATTAAATTAGCACTAATAAAGCGTTCTTCTTTGGTGACCCATTTACCCACCACCATAGTACGAAAACCAAATGTATCGCGGATATCACTAAAGTCAACTTGGTCATCAAATCGGTAATCCGGTCCTTGGCGGTAAAACCCGCGCTTTAAGCGATTGCTGGCACTCATTTGGCTTGATAACGCGCTTTAACATGCTCAGGCATAAACTGGGTTTGTTTTCTGTTGAGCGCTTCCAGTGCCTGATATAAAGGCTCAGGGTTAATATGTTCAATCAAGGCTAAACTATGTGCAACCGCTTCTAATGTGGAGAGGCTATCTGCACGGGGAGCTTTGCGAATACGATATCGGTTTTGTGGGATCGTCGTAAAGCTGACCTTTTTAAAAGCCGCAAGGGCTGGGGTAAGTTGCATGATCTTAAATGCTTTTTTCCAGGTGCCATCGATTACAATTAGATGACTTAACCGGCTTTTAAATTGTGGTGCTGCGGTACTTTCATCATCCAGTAAGATGGCATTATCATCAGGGTAGAGTAATGCAGTTGTGGCAACGGGTAGTGTGTTTAGTTGTGCAAAATCAGCCTGCGTTTCTCCTACCATGATGTCGTATTGCGTTAGGCACAATGTGAGTAAACGGGCGGTGTTTTTAGTGATCTTTACTTCGCTAGGATGCTGCAAAATTATAACTTTGAGTTTATTTTCCAGTACCGACAAATCTTCACAAAGACACGTTTGTAGACTAAATTTACAATTAACACACAAAGAACGGGACATAAAAGAATCTTGTTTAGTAGCAATAAGTTGAAAAACCCGCTAATTATACGCTTAATGAGACAATTAGTTGGTTTTTTTTCTATAGAACGATAAAGTATAAAAATAGTATAAGTTACTGGTTTAGTGTTGCTAAATACAAAAGGATGAATAATGAATACAATAGTCATTGATGAAAGCGCATTGGAAAGTATGGAATCGTTATTAGGCGAGCAATTTAGCGATACGCTGACTTTTTGTTGTGCTGAATTTGAACGATTAGGCTCTGAAGTATTGGCTACAATACATAGTGATATCCAAGTCGCAAGTCGCCATGCTCATAGTTTAAAATCAAATGCCGCGCAGTTTGGTGCCAGCAGTCTATCTCAGGTGGCCAGAGAAATTGAACAAAGCTTAAATAATAATGATGTTTCTCAGGCGCTTGCGGCAGCTCAGCAGCTTGACAACCAAGTTGCCGGATCAGCCGCTAAGTTAACTGATTGGTTACAAAGCCGTTAGTTAGCTATACCCAGACGTGAATTTATTTCAGTTTTGAGGTATTAAATCCACTGGTATTTAGCCCCTCTACTAGGTTAATCTAGCTGTTCCACTAGTAGAGGTAAAAATGTCAGAAATTAAAAAGAGTCATAAATTACAAGGCGTTTGTTATGACATTCGTGGGCCGGTGTTAGTTCAGGCTCGCAAAATGGAAGATGAAGGCCAAAAAGTTTTAAAATTGAATATTGGTAATCCTGCGGCATTTGGGTTTGATATGCCTGAAGATATGCACCGCGATATTATTCGTAACTTGTATTCAGCCCAAGGCTACTGTGACTCCAAAGGCCTCTACTCAGCCCGTGTGGCTATTTATCAGCACTACCAACAACGTGGTTTATATAACCTAGACGTCGATAATATTTATATTGGTAATGGGGTCAGTGAATTAATTCAAATGACGACTCAAGCTTTGCTGAATAATGATGATGAAGTGTTGATCCCAGCACCTGATTATCCATTGTGGACCGCTTCAGTCAAACTTGCGGGTGGTAATCCAGTCCATTACCTATGTGATGAAGAGCAAGATTGGTTCCCTGATATTGCTGATATTCGCAGTAAAATCACGTCAAAAACTAAAGCATTAGTGCTGATCAACCCTAATAATCCGACGGGTGCAGTATACGACGACGCACTTTTACAGCAGTTAATTGATATTGCACGTGAACATAAATTATTGTTATTGAGTGATGAAATCTATGAGAAGATTTTATACGATGGGATCACGCACAGCTCCATTGGTGCACTGTGTGATGATGTGCCGATAATTACTTTTAATGGCTTAGCAAAAACCTATCGCGCAGCGGGTTTGCGTATGGGCTGGATGGTATTAAGTGGCCGTACTGCATTGATGGATGATTTACGTAAAGGTTTAGATATTTTAGCCTCTATGCGTTTATGTGCCAATGTGCCGGCACAATATGCGATCCAGCAAGCATTAGGTGGCGTACAGTCGATTGATGATTTAATAAATCCCGGTGGGCGTTTATACGAACAACGTGATATTGCATGGCGTGGTTTAAATGCGATAGAAGGTATTTCGTGTGCAAAACCAAAAGGAGCATTGTACGCATTTGCCAAAGTAGATACTGAGCGTTTTAATATCAAAAATGATGAAAAAATGATTTTAGATTTACTCAAAGCAGAAAAGATCTTACTGGTTCACGGAAGAGCATTTAACTGGCCAAATCCAGATCATTTCAGATTGGTATTTTTACCTAACAAAGATGATTTAACGACTGCTATGAGTAAGATGCAACGCTTTTTCAGCGATTACAGACAAAGCTAACGTAGTAATAAAGTTATAAATACTAAAAAGCGAGCATTAATACTGCTCGCTTTTTAGTTTAATGTAATAGCTTAATAGGCTTTATCAACGCGGACTGTATTATCTGATAAATATACTAAGCGCACGCTGTCGCCAGTTCTAAATATCATTTGATTGTCTTTGTCTTGTACCACCATAAATTGTTCACCGTTTTCAACTTTGATCATTAACTCGACTAAGTGGTATTGATTATAATGGCTGCTTTGTTGCCTGTTGTTCGCCACACTGCCACCGATGACCGAGCCTAGAATAGTCGCTGCGGTGCGACCACTGCCGCCGCCAAATTGGTTACCAATAACGCCACCAAGTAATGCACCGCCAAAGGTTTTCCAGCCACTATTTTTGTCTTGAACAAGTTCTTGCTCGGTAATATTACGTACAGATTGAACACTGCCAAATAGTACTTGCTGGACAGGAACGGCTTTATTGCGTTCGTATGCGGCAAAGCTTGGATTACTGATGAGCAGGGCTGTACACAGCCCAAGTATGAGTTTATTCATCATTTACCTCCTCAGCTGAATTACCAGCCAAAGGTTGATTTTTCGCGGGTTTTACGAATTTCTGTTTCGTCCGCCCATTCTACTAAGCCACTTTTTAAATCCATTAAGCGCATTGTAAATTTATAGTATACGTCGGCTTTATCGGCATTCGATTTTACGATGCTCGACAGGTTGCCATAAAGCATATACTGCGCGCCAACTTGTTGGCCAAATGCAATCGCTTTAGTTGGGTCTACTAGGGCATCATCATTTTGAAAGTTCAATTGTTCTCGAGCGGCTTCTACGCGGCCCATATCAACAAAACGAAATTTACCACTGCGCAATAATTGTGTTGAAATTGAATCGGTAATTGATTCAGTATCAATGTGTTCACTGGTTTTGTTTTTTATACGTTCAACAAATACGATTGGTCGAGTATTAGCTGTTAATGTGCCGACCACAGGTGATGCCAACAGTGAATCCGTCATTTGGCTGGCGACTTTTTGTAAGTCAGTTGAACCGAAGTTAATATCAGTTGTTTCTACGGCTTGTGCGTCTCCGTAGCTGACTACGGCTTTATTGGCACAGCCACTGAGGGCAAGCGCACTCAAACCTAACAACGCAAAACCCGAGAGTGTTTTTAGCGTTGGTTTTTTAGTTGTGTTTACTGTATTCATAATGGTGTCCTTTAATCTTTAAATTCTTGTGCTTGTGTCGATACTTCGCGTACCGCTAATGAAAATGTAACCGCATCAGATGTAGGTGCAAGGCCTGGCAGTTGCACGTTAGCAAAACCAAATAAAGTCAATGATTGCCAAGGGGAATGATTGCCTTTGATCACAAATCCATCGCCGTCATACCAGGTAAATTGATACTGTAAATATTGTGATTTTTTATACTGACTCGAAAGTGTGACAACAACATCAGTTAATTGATTCGTTTGGCGAGTCTTTACATCACTAATGGCCAGCTTTCTACCTAGTGCAGGATTATCGACTTTTAGCTGTTGTTGGTATTGCGCTGAAGCTTGTTCAACACTTATACCTGATGTAGTCGGTCTACTGGTACAGGCAGCAAGTAGACAGACAGTTAATAATGGCACTAAATATTTCATGATAGCTCCTAAAGTTGCACTACATGGGAATTAAAATAGTTGTTAATAGAGGTTAGATAAATCAAGGTTAACCCTTGCTTACTAACCGTAAAGTTTATGTCTTTCTGATTGGCAAGTTTTAAAACATGGTCTCCTGCTGTTAACTGGGTGCGCGCAACACTGATTTGATTAGGTAAAGTTAACCAACTGCGGGTATCTGCTTGCTCAGAGGCTAGGTTGTATAGATTAGCGAATATATTACCCACATCGCCGCCACTTCTAGCCAGCTCTGCCCGTACTTTTTCTTTAGCGACTAACCGCAGTATTTGCCTCGATACTCTTGCCGGTGTTTGCTCTTCAAGTGTTTTAGCCGCTAACGCTTCTATTCTTACCAATGGACTCAAAGGTAAAATCTGTGTTCCGATACTAATATCACTAACCGCTGGTATATAAGCTCTATCTTTATAAACGGGCATCGCTAAGCTATAAAAACGGGCATCACCACCGGATGTATAAATAGGCAGACGCAACACAAATTCGTCTTTTTCTGGCACTAAACCTTGTTCGATCAAGATCACAACGTCACCGCTGTTGGCGACTTGTTTTGGTAATTCAGCAAAGCGTTTTTTATACTCGGAAAAATCTTGATCAAACCCTTGCTGTTTTGCTAATTGCAGCACAACCTGCTGCAAATAGGTGTTTTCAGGGTTGATCTCTAGTGCCTTTTTATAATCTATATATGCATCATCGTATTGTTTATTACTTTGATAGAGCAAACCTGACAGATAAAATGTAAACGCATTTTGATAGCCATTTTTTACGTTTTTGATCACCTCATCCATACTTGGGTAATGTTTTTGTGCTGCTTTCACGCTAGCATCTATGTCGTCTTGATTAGCCGTTAACGCATCTGTTTGTACTTTATTTGCACGGCGAACTTCGACTAATGCGCCCTCAATATTATGTTGATATATATAATTAAGTGCTTGGTAACTGTGCAGCATACTCATTTCATAAGCCGCTGGCGTATAGCTAATGACTGAATCATTGGTAAAAAGGGCGTTACTTTGTTCAAGCCCTGCGCTTACTTGTATTTTTGCTGCTTGGCGTTTTATTTCCATTTGCTGATATACCGCTTCGTACTGTGGTCTTGCAGCCTCATTTTGATTATTTAAATTGCTTAAACGGGCCTGCTCTAATTGATTGAGCAAGTAGTTACTATGTGACTGCCCATTAGTCGGCAAAAGCTGTTGGGCTTGGTCGATATTGTTGGTCTTAATAGCTTGGCGTACAGGCGTCATTTGGGTAGCGTAATCTGAAAACAGATCACTAAACCCAATGGTGCTGCATCCACTTAGCATGACACAAAAGCCAAAAATAACACTGCGTTGCACATGGCACTCCTTTTATAAGCGTTAATACAGATTAGCATAATCTAATCCAGAGAAGATGTTAAACAATGTAAAAAAGCGTAGCAATCACCGTGTTTATAAGAAATAGTTACGCGATCATTGGTCACTGAGTTGTTGCACGATACATTCGAATGATCAAAACAATAGGTAAGCTTTGCGCTATTATGGCAATCCTGTATAAATAGATACTTCAGGCAAACAGGTAGCAGATTTTCTTATTATGTTGATTAATTAATGGATCGAGTGGTTGCCGACTACTAAACGATAGAATAACTCACCTCATAGGGTTTAATGCTTAGCAAGATTAAAACTAAGGATCACTTTGAAAGCAACACTGTTTACGGTACTCGCCCTAGTGGCATTTGCAGCTAATTCTCTTTTATGTCGTATGGCATTAGCACAAAATTACATTGATCCATGGAATTTTACAGCTTTGCGGCTATTCAGTGGCGCATTGTGTTTAGGATTTATTTTCCTTATACAAGCAGTACCAACAGAGTCTGTAGCTAGGGAAGATAACAATCTTAATAATACAGAGCATGAACGTGGTAGTTGGCGCAGCAGTGTTAGCTTACTGGTTTATGCGTTATGTTTTTCAATTGCCTATATAGAATTGGACACCGGAACTGGCGCGTTGATTTTATTTTCAGCTGTTCAATTGACTATGATTGGCTGGGGGATTTTCAACAAGGAGCGACTCACAACTGTACAGTGGTGTGCATTTATTATCGCAGTCATTGGTTTTGTGTATTTAATGCTGCCATCGGCAACGATGCCGTCAATGAGCCCAGCATTATTAATGACGATTAGCGGTATTGCGTGGGGGATATACAGTATTCGCGGAAAAGTGTGCCTATCCCCACTGAAAACCACAACGTTTAATTTTGTGCGTAGTTTATTTGCATTACCGATATTGTTGATCGTGGGTTTTGGTTATTTATCGGGGATCAGTTGGCAGGGGATCGCGCTTGCATGTGCATCTGGTGCTCTTGCGTCGGGTATTGGCTATAGTGTTTGGTATGTTGCCGTACCCTTATTAAAAAGCAGTCAAGCCGCAGTGGTTCAGCTGTGTGTGCCAGTGATAGCTGCACTGGCAGGGATGTTATTTTTAGCGGAAGAACTAAGCATTCAGTTTGTTATTGCCAGCGCCGTTATTCTTGGCGCTGTGCTGGTTTTTTTACTGGCTAAACAACCGCAGGGCTGACATTGAGCACGTAACGCTGATACAGTTGCGGCAAATTCGCCAAAATAGCAGCTTTGCCGGCAAGCTGACTGTTATTTATAGTATCAGCTAATACGGTTAAACTCTGATGTTGTTGTAAAATGTCAGATTGCACTATGTGGCTAATATGCCAAGGTTCAGGCGCAACGCCGCCTAAATCATGTTGATAAGGGCGATAAAAGCCATACTTTTCTAAATGACTATCAAGCCACTTTGTCAGCGCTGCAAAAGGGCCATTGTCTTGGTATTCGTGCGGCTCTAACTGCAGCTGATAGTCATCAGAAACACTGGCTTTGTCAAAAATATCCAGATCAGTACCAAAGTGATGGCGACTGCTTCCCGGTAGGGCTGAATAAAGCATAATGGCATGGCATTTTTCAATGTCTGTCATGGAGGCTAAATCAACGGGCTGTTGCTGCTTATTGAGCACAGGTCGATGACCATTAAATTTAGCATTCCAAATCAATGCTTGACGTTCAAAGTTACGAAAGCTTGATGCAATAGTCAGTGCAAAGCCTGCATCGCGAGCTGCATTTTGCAACTGCATAAAGTCATCAATAATGTCTTTATGCAGTTTATGAGCTTGATAATCAACAAGCAGTAGCTCGTCTTTACCACAGGCACACTCAGCCAACTGTTGCGATGTGAGCTTAGCAGGGATCATGTTAAAAGTTGCTCTAGAATTTGCTCGTAAATATCAGCAAGTGCAATGAGATCATCACAATTAACGCACTCATTCACTTTATGAATGGTGTCGTTACGTGGTCCAAGTTCAATAACCTTAGCGCCGGTTTGTGCTATAAAACGTCCATCTGAAGTACCGCCAGTGGTTTCAAGTGCGGTATTTAAGCCAGTTATTGATTTGATGGCTGCAACCGTCGCATCAATAAGCGGGCCGCCTTCGGTGATAAATGGCTGACCGTTAACAATCCAACTCAGCTCGTATGCAAAATCATATTCAGCCAGAATGTCGTTAACTCGTTGCTGGAGTTGCTGATGAGTTACTTCGGTACTAAAGCGAAAATTAAATTGCACTTCAAGCTCGCTTGGGATCACATTGCCAGCTCCCGTACCGCCATTAATATTTGAAATCTGAAAACTAGTAGCAGGGAAAAATTCATTGCCGTTGTCCCATACCGTTTGACTCAACTGGGCAAGCATTGGCGCTGCAATATGAATCGGGTTTAGAGCAAGTTGCGGATAAGCCACATGACCTTGTATACCTTTAACAGTTAAAAAGCCAGTCAGTGAGCCTCGGCGGCCATTTTTAACGACATCACCCAGTACATCACGCGATGAAGGCTCGCCGACCAAACACATATCTATTTTTTCACCTCGGGCCTCCAGCGTATCGATTACTCGCGTGGTGCCGTTGATAAAAGGGCCTTCTTCATCAGAGGTAATTAAAAAAGAAATTGAGCCTTTATGATCGGGGTGTTTAGTTACAAATCGCTCGGTTGCTACCACCATGGCAGCTAAAGAGCCTTTCATATCAGCCGCACCACGGCCATGCAACATGCCATCGGCTAGAAAGCCAGAGAAAGGCGGGTGCTGCCAGTTCTTTTCTGGTCCAGTTGGTACTACATCAGTGTGACCTGCAAAGCAAAAGTGCGGTGAGCTGTCGCCTTTTCGCGCCCATGTATTTTGGGTGTCAGTAAAAAACAGTGATTCAATATTAAAACCAAGCTGTGCCAATCGCTCATTCATTATAGTTTGGCAATCTGCATCTTCAGGGGTGACTGAGCGACGCTGTATTAAGGCTTGCGCAAGTTCGATGACGGGATGATTCATGATGCAAAAATCTCATCGTATTGCGCTGGTTTAAAACCTAAATGATAGCTGTTGTTGCGAATAAGCACTGGGCGCTTGATCATTGCCGGTTGTGCTACCAAAATTGCCAAGGCAGTGTCTTTATCAAGGTTCTGTTTTTGCTCATCTGATAATTGGCGATAGGTTGTGCCACGTTTATTGACCAGATCTTGCCAGTCGATGTGCGTTGCAAACTCAGTGATCATATCAAGGCTTATGCCGTCTTTACGGTAATCATGAAAATTAAAGTCAATGTTGTTATCGGTTAAATATTTTTTGGCTTTTTTTATAGTGTCGCAGTTACTAATGCCGTAAAGAGTCGTCATATTAATTACTTCTTAGTTAGTGTTAAAAGAGTATCTACCCCAGCTGTAACCTGAGATAAAGAATAATGTATTGGTTTAAGTTGATGCCCGTTAAGTAAAATAAGGCTGGCAAGTAAGGGGCTATTGAGATCTCTAAGATCAAAATAAGCGAGCCGTTGCCCTTTGGTTATTTTACTGCCGTTGAGTTGGGCTATATGAGTGTGTTTAATGTGTTGCTGTTGGTCTAAATATAAATTTAGAAGCACTTTTAAGCCATTGTTGGCTTGTAAAATAAATTCAGTACCGGCATTTTTTACTTGCATTAATGTACCATCAAAGGGCGCTAATATTTTATGATTGCTCAGGGCAACCATAATCCCTGGGCCAAGTGTGCCGTAGCTAAAGAAGGGTTCTGGGTGCTCACTTAATGGGGCAACTTTACCACTAAAAGGGCTACAAATTGCAATACTGTTAGCCGCTAACTGACGTTGTGGTAAATAACTAATATCCGTGTATTTCATTATGTTAATTTGGGCTCATTGAGAAACTGATAGCCATCTTTTTTTAACGCGCTGATGGCATCTTTAATACGCTGTTGTTTTACTAAAACGTAATCGGTGTCGTAGGTTGAAATAGCAAAAATAGAGATATTTGCTCTGGCTAAAACTCCAGAAATATTTGCCATTATTCCGGTTAATGAAAAACCAAGTGGACCGATCACTTCTAACGCGCGCCAATCGTGCTCAGCATCAAGGCTTTCAATGGCGAACTGGCTAGGGCAAACAATAGATAACTCATCGTTGGTTTTGGCGATAATAAACATTGATTGTTTGAATAAAGCAGCGGGGATCTCGCTATCAACATCAAGGCTATGAATGGTAAAGGCCGTACTATGCAGTTGTAACGTTTGCTTAGACATTGCTACCCCTTTTTTAATTGTGAGACTTCCCATCTGTGTATACTGATCAATAGTATAGATTATCTTACTTAAATAAAAGAGCAATGTTGTCCACAATTTCTGTGGATAAGGTTGGGAATAGGGAGGTATAACAACGCTAAGTTATTTATTTTATTTATAATTATTATTAGCTAAAGAAATGCTCAGGGTAAAGTGATCACCACGCAATCACTTTACCCATGGTATTAAATATTTTCGGCTTGTGCCGCTTGAATGGCAGTAAGCGCAATGGTATAGACAATATCATCAACCAAAGCACCGCGGCTTAAGTCATTGACGGGTTTGCGCATACCTTGCAACATTGGGCCGATACTTATCAAATCAGCACTTCGTTGCACCGCTTTATAAGTGGTATTCCCGGTATTTAAGTCTGGAAATATAAACACCGTCGCTTTACCAGCCACTGGACTATTTGGTGCTTTTTTAAGTGCGACATTTTCCATAATCGCTGCATCATATTGTAATGGACCATCGATGATCAGATCAGGGCGCTTTTGTTGCGCTAACTTTGTTGCTAGACGGACTTTTTCTACATCAGCCCCAGTGCCTGACGTGCCGGTGCTGTAGCTTATCATCGCTACTCGTGGCTCAATACCAAATGCGGCGGCTGAGTCTGCGGATTGAATGGCAATATCGGCTAATTGCTCAGCGGTTGGATCAGGATTAATAGCACAATCTCCGTATACCAGTACTTGATCAGGCAGCAACATAAAAAACACCGACGAGACTAATGATGACCCTGGTGCGGTTTTTATTAATTGCAGCGGCGGACGAATGGTGTTGGCAGTTGTATTTACTGCACCCGAAACCAGACCATCAACTTGACCACGCTCTAACATCATAGTGCCAAGCACAACGTTGTCTTGGAGCTGTTCAAGGGCAACCACTTCAGTCAGGCCTTTGCTTTTACGAATATCAACCATAGGCGCAACATAGTCGTTGATCACATCATGAGGTTCGATAATGGTTACATTTTCGTTTAGCTCAACACCTTGTTGTATAGCGATACGTTCAATTTCTTCTCGATCGCCCAATAGAATGGTCTTCGCAATACCACGTTGACCGCAAATAGCGGCGGCTTTTATTGTGCGAGGCTCATTGCCTTCAGGTAACACTATAGTTTTTGCCGCTTGGCGGGCTTTATCCGTGAGTAAATAACGAAATGCTGGAGGTGACATTTTACGAGTTTTGCCGACACTTTTAGCAAGCGTATCTAACCAGTCAGAATCAATATGGCTGGCATTATGATGCTTTACTTTATCAATTCGTTGTACGTCATCGCACGGTACTTCCATATTAAAGTTATGCAGTAGCAATGAAGTACGCCAGGTGTCAGCATCTGTACTGAGGATTGGCAGGCCAGTGGCCATCGCTTGTTCGCACAAGGTCATGATCCGTGGCTCAGGTTTAAAACCACCAGTTAATAAGATAGATCCTAATTTAGTGCCATTCATAGCTGATAAACAGGCCGCAACTAACACATCTGAACGATCGCCTGGGGTCACCAGCAGTGCGCCTGGGGTAAAATGATTTAAGATATTTGACACTGTTCTGGCACAAAATGTTACGCGGCGTAGACGACGATGAGCCATATCACCTTCGTTGATCACGTCAGCTTTTAAATACGCACATAAATCTTTAACGCGCGGAGCAACCAGCTCAAAATCCCATGGGATCGAGCCAAGTAACATAAACGGATGTTTTCTAAAAATAGGTAAAGATGCTAAGCGATTGAGCTCATTGTCAAGCTCGTCGGGTTTATGTGCTTCCACGAGATCGGCGCGTGCTCTGCCTTCATCATCCAGTGGTGCATTTACTTTATTAAAAATACAGCCTAATACGCGGGCATGGTCAACACTGCCATAATACCCGGCTGCAATTTCTAGGCGGTCTTCAATTTGATCGTTACTGTCATTACCAGGAGTGAGCACAAACACAATGTCAGCGCCGAGAGTTTGTGCTATTTCGCGGTTTACTCTACCTGCATAAGGTTGGCGGCGAGTAGGGACCATACCTTCGATAATTGCGACTACATCGTTGCCTATGGCATTTTCAAAGCGCTCAACAATTTCTTCAAGTAAATCATCACCTTTTCCATCCCCGATCATTTGCTCTGCATAATTTAGTGCAAAAGGAGTAGGTGGTGTAATAGGTGAGCCTTGGGTGACAATTTGTGTTGATTTTTCAGGGCCCGTTTCACCTGAGCGAGGCTGGGCTATGGGCTTGAAAAAATTAACTTTGACCGCTTTTTGTTCTAACGCACGCACTAACCCGACTGAGACCGATGTTAAACCAACCCCAGTAGAGATAGGTACTAGCATAATTCGACGTGCCATAATTATAACTCCTGTGCAATTGAGGCGGCATCAAGAGCAATGACCCACTCTTCATTTGTTGGCATTACTACTGCTTTTGTTTTTGCATTATTACTGCTGATAACCCCTTGTGTGCCAAATCGGGCTGCAAGGTTGGCTGTACTGTCGCAATCAAGGCCAAGATAGCTCAGTTGTGTTATTACTTTATCACGAATAATATCGGAGTTTTCACCAATACCACCGGTAAAAATTAACGCATCAAGGCGTTGCAATGGCACCATAAATGCGGCTATTTGTTTTGCTAAACGATAACAAAACATCTCCAATGCTAAAATGGCTTTTTCATTTCCTGCAACAGCAGCTTCTTCTATTGTACGACAGTCATTAGAAAGTTCACTGATACCCAGTAAGCCACTTTGTTGGTTTAATAAGTCATCAATTTGTTGTGCATCGTAGTTAAGTTGGGTGGTTAAAAAGTTAAATAAACCCGGATCAATATCTCCGCTGCGGGTGCCCATCATTAAGCCTTCTAGTGGAGTTAAGCCCATGCTGGTATCAACACTTTTGCCATTTTTAATTGCACACACAGAGCAGCCATTACCTAAGTGAGCGCTGATAAAATTACTTTGCTCAATAGGCTGGTTTAAAAGGACTGCTGTTTGACCTGCAACATAATAATGGCTGGTACCATGAAAGCCGTAACGTCTAACACCATAATCAGTATAAAGTTTATAAGGGAGGGCATATAAATAGGCAACATTGCCCATGGTTTGATGAAACGCGGTATCAAACACTGCTACTTGCGGTAGTCCCTTGAATGATGCTTGCGCAGCAGCAATGCCTAATAAATTAGCGTGCCCATGTAATGGCGCAAGCGTAGCGGCTTGAGTGATTCCTTTAATTACATCGTCGTCAATCAGTACCGATTTAGTAAAGTGCTCGCCGCCGTGAACCACGCGATGACCTACTGCAATAAGGTTTTCAGCTAAATGGTGTTCGTTAATAAGGTTAACTAAGGTATCGATTGCTGCACTGTGAGCTTGATTAGGCGCAAGTTCAATCAGTTGTTTTTTGCCAAGGTATTTGTATTTCACAGATGGCGACGATGAGCCTAGGCGTTCAGCAAGACCTGAAATGATTTCTTCAGATGTGGTGGCATCTAAAATAGCGAATTTTAAACTCGAACTTCCACAGTTCAGTACAAGAACATGATGAGGTGATGATTGCGAAGACATAACAGGATCCCATTTTTTGACAATTGCGCATTAAGCTTAGTTGTTATATAACCAAGTACTCGAGCATAGTGATTAAAGTAAAAGAGTCATTGGTCGATAAATTGCTATGGATATCTGTAATGACTATACTAAAGTCTAGTTGACTTAACGTGCGCTTATTTTAACTCATTAATTGTTTTAAGGTAAGTTTAAACCATGATCAAAAACACGTTTTGGACGAAAAAGGTGGAAGGGATTTTACACAGGAATGTTACCGTGAATATGATACACTCATTGCGGTAACATTAATAAATATACCAGCGACACCTAGGAGTCATGATGCAAAAAAGTGTGATGTCACAAGTCCAAACTGGTCGTGAATATGCAAAAAAATGGCCTATGCGTAAAGAATTAGCGCCTCTGTTCACGGAGTTTAGAGTGATCAAAGCCACCGAGCTGGCAATTACAGTAATGCCGATTTTGGCAATGCTCACTTTATTTATGCAAATTAATTATTTAGGCAGCAGTTTTTTACCTCAAGCAGTCGCTATCGCGTTGTTTTTTTTATCTCTACCGCTACAGGGATTGCTGTGGTTAGGCAAGCGTGCAGATACTGTACTTGAGCCTGCGATGGAGCATTGGTATAAAGAGCTTCATACAAAAATGGTAGCCAATGGCTACCAAGGGCATGTCCCTAAAGATAAACCACGTTATGCAGAGTTGGCCCATTTACTCAATGATATGTTTGATAAAATGGACCGCGCGTTTACCCGAGAGAATCTGTAACACGTTTAAATTGACTAACATAAAATGACAGGGTGACGACTTGCTCACCTTGTTGTTCTAGTTGTTGCCAATGTTCAGGACGAAACTTCCAAGCAAAGGGAGTCATAGTGATCAAGTTCTTCACATCTTTAAATGGCAAGCTTATCTGTTGTTCTAATAATGCTTGCTCTATAAGCTCAAACCCTACAGGCGCAGCAATCGGTGTGTGCGCATTGACGTCTCGGTAAATATAGTGCTTGAGTTCTTTTAAATGCCAAGGGCCAGGGCTTGCAACTACCAATGTAGCGTCTGGTTTTGCTAATCGAGCCAATTCAGCATCAAATAATGGGGCAAAAATACTCACTAATACATCTGCTGAGCCATCATTAAATGGAGCTTGGCTGATTGATGCAACGCTAAAATTACAATTACTGTATCGCTTTGCAGCATATTTAACTGCTGATTTTGATATATCGACGCCATAAACGTGTGCAGTACATGCATTGGCAATCGCATGAGTATAAAAACCTTCCCCGCACCCTAAATCAATTACCTGTTGTGGTGCTTGCAGAGCAACTCGCTGTGCAACGGCATGTTGTAAAAACTGGTAGTGCCCAGTGGTTAAAAAAGCACGCCTTGCTTGTACCATGTCAAGATTATCGCCAGGTTGCTTAGAGTTCTTTTGTTGCACAGGTAATAAATTCACATAGCCTTCTTTTGCAGTGTCAAAGCTATGGTTGTTAATACATTTTAGCACTTTGGTATGCAACTCAAGCGATTGTTGGCAGAGCGGGCATTGGTAATCGAGACTCATGGATCTAGGTAATCCTTATCATAAAATGTTTTTACCCAATGTGGGCGATAGGTGATCAATAGGGTAATGGCCATGCCGTTTAACATCGCTTCAGGAAAGCAAATAATGACACATAAATAGAGATAATTTTCACTTAATTCAAACCAATTGTAATTGCCGGTTAAATAATAAAATAAGCTAATGGTGATAATCTTAAAGCAGGCGATGAAAGCGGCGCAAATAAAAGTACATACAAAAATGTAAATGAAAAAATGCCGTGGTAATAGGTTATAACACAGTATAAATACCCCATAACTGACTAAAATGGGTAAGTAAGCGGTTAACAATAAGTGGATAGGTAATTGCGCAATGCTTATTTGATTGAAAGCCGTTAATAGCAGACTTGCTAGGGTGGCGCTCAATAATGCAAAGCGCCAGCCTAAAATAAGCGTTATGGCAGTTACACCTAAAATATGCAGTTCAAGACCGGGTAATATGCCGGCTTTAATTCGCCACAATAAGGCAAATGCTAACGCACAGACAAATAGGCCTGTTTGACGGGCTGGCGTGGTTATTAAATGTTGGTAGTGTGACTTATTGACACTCGACCAAAAAATACAGCCGATAACAAGCCAAGCAATTGCCTGAAGTTCAATGCTTATTATCGGGATTGTCGTTAGCTTATCCATTAGCGTTAACTAAAGGTTGACCATATTGGCGCATGATCTGATGGCTTTTCAATACCACGTAATTCATAGTCAATTCCCGCTTCAATACAACGAGCAGCCAAAGTTGGAGTCGCTAGGATAACGTCAATGCGTAGACCACGATTATCATCAAAGCCTCGAGAGCGATAATCAAACCAAGAGTACTGTTCGCTTGTGTCTGGGTGAAGTTCACGGAAGGTGTCTGTAAAGCCCCAATCTAGCAAGGTTGCAAGCCATTGACGTTCTTCAGGCTGGAATGAACATTTGCCAGTTTTTAACCAACGCTTGCGATTAACCTCACCAATGCCAATATCAAGATCAGTAGGAGAAATATTGATGTCGCCCATGACAATGACATCCTCGTCGTTACTGTGGTGGCTTTGTAAGTGAGTCATTAGATCACGGTAGAACTGTCGCTTATACGGAAATTTTGTTTCATGAGTAATGTTATCGCCTTGTGGAAAATAGCCATTCATTACGGTTAGATCACGGCCATTTTCTTGGCTAACAGTGACGCTGATCATGCGCTTTTGTGATTCATCAGTATCTGTTGCGAATCCTTTAACCACAGACTTAGGTTCAGTTTTGCATAACATAGCTACGCCATAATGTGCTTTTTGACCATGAAAATAAACGTGGTAACCCATATTTTGAACATCTTCAAGTGGGAAAGCTTCATCATGTACTTTTATTTCTTGTAAGCCGATAATATCAGGCTGATGTTTATCTATGATTGCTTGTAATTGGTGCAGACGAGCTCTCAGCCCGTTAATGTTAAATGAAATTACTTTCATGGCTTGACCTTTAATTAGAGTTATCTTTTTGCAGATTATGGCAAATTCTACCATCAATTGGCGTATGGTACATGCGCTTATTTATAATAATAAGCCGCTCAATTGTTGAACAAAGTATGAATTTTGATTAAACATTGTTAACGCTTTTTTAAATAAAAAATTAAATAGATAATTCGGTTGATTTGTAAACTTCGGTCTATATAATGCGCAAAAATTGCTCAAAATATAACTCCACTTAAAGGTAAATCATGAAACTACAATTATTAGCATTATTCGTCGCAGCGACTGCTTTCTCTGAGACTGCCAGTGCAGCACATTATTATAATGCTGATCATAAAATTGAATCTAAATTATGCTCAATCAGTGCTAACGAAGGATTTACTGCAGCACGCAAAGTTGCAGCCCAGCACGGGGTGTATTTATCACGTTATTCAAAAAGTATTTTGTGTAATGGTGATGATATTCGTGATATTGCAAAAAAAGTGGATGATAAAGTTCGCCAAGAAAAAGTAATTGAAGTGTTTGCTAAAAACTCACAGGCAGAAACACAGCTATGTATTACTGCCTTGAAGCAAGGTTTGGCTCCAGTGAAAGAAAAAATAGCAAACTTAAACTCATTGATCTGTAATGGTGAAGTGGTTACTGAGTTTGTGAAACGATATCAAGGTGCGACAATTTGATTAAAAATGTAACGCACTAGCTCGTTTATCTAAAATAGCAGCGCTTTAATCGCTGCTATTTTACATTTTTATAGAATAACTTTTCCAACCTTTGCATTGATCTGGCATAATAGCGCGCTGAATATACCGCAACGTCTTGGTGCCTATGGTGACAAAATCTGCTACGAAAATGGCTACGAAACGAATCAGTGATGAGCAGCTTGTTGAGATCATTGAAGCGGCGATTTTTGTTGCGGGAAAACCAGTCAGTAAACGGCATTTAAAAGACACCGTATTAACTGAGTTAAGTGTGTCTATGACACGTATTAACCTCGCGATTGAACAGATCCAAATTCATTATCAAACCCGTGGTATTCGCTTAGTTGAAGTCGGTACTGGATTTAGATTTCAGGCGTGTGCCAGCTTAGCCCCTTGGTTAAATAACCTTTTGCAAGAACGGGCGCCTAAATATTCCCGTGCACTATTAGAAACTCTTTCGCTTATTGCTTATCGTCAGCCGATAACTCGGGGCGAGATAGAGCAAGTACGTGGAGTGACCGTAGGCTCAACTATTATTAAAAGTCTGCTCGAGCGTGAGTGGATACATGTTGTTGGTCATAAAGAGGTGCCAGGTAGGCCCGCTTTATATGCCACAACCAAACAATTTTTAGATTATTTTTCGTTAACAGGTTTAGATAACTTACCGCCACTGCCAAAACAGCAGCAAAGTAAAATTGACCAGTTATTGAGTGATCCTTCTGTGAGAGAACTATCCGAATGAGTATACAAGGTGAAAAGTTACAAAAAGTCTTAGCAAGAGCGGGCGTAGGTTCGCGACGTGAGATGGAAAAATACATTGATGCAAATCGTGTCAGTGTTAATGGTAAAGTAGCAAAGCTGGGTGATCGTGTTGAAGAAACCGACCAGATCCGTGTTGATGGCCATACGGTAAAAATTGAAGAAAAAGCTGAACGTATCTGTCGCGTTGTTATGTATAACAAACCTGAAGGTGAGTTATGTACACGTAAAGATCCTGAAGGACGTAGAACAGTATTTGACCGCCTGCCGCGCGTTGATGGTGAACGTTGGATTGCTGTTGGTCGTTTAGATATAAATACCGCAGGTTTAATGTTGTTCACCAATGATGGTGAGCTTGCTAACCGCTTAATGCACCCAAGTTACGAAGTAGAGCGTGAATATTCAGCACGTGTATTTGGTGAAGTAACAGCAGAAACTATCAAAAATTTAACCAAAGGGGTTGAGCTTGAAGATGGTATGGCAAAATTTCTTACTATTAAACCACTGGGCGGCGAAGGTATTAACCGCTGGTATAATGTAACGCTGACAGAAGGGCGTAACCGTGAAGTTCGTCGTTTATGGCAGTCTCAAGACGTTGAGGTTTCTCGTCTTATTCGTATTCGTTATGGTAAGTTAGAGCTCGATAAACGTCTACCACAAGGTGGTTGGGCTGAGCTAGATTTAGAGACTGTAAATTACTTACGTAAAACAGTTAAGCTTGGCCGTGAAACGCAAACAAAATTATCTGTTATGCCTGAAAAACGCAAAGATAAACGCGCTAAAATTAATCAAATTCGTAAAGCAGTCAAAAAACATAATAATCGCGTTAAACAAACTAAACGCCGTTAATATCTGCCTTGCATTAAAAAAGCCGCTAATTAGCGGCTTTTTTATGTTTAGTACTTGGTTTATACCAATCGACTTAAATATTTAACCATTCTAGCAGGCTAAATAAAGTGCTAATTGCGTTAGGGATTTTTTATGTAGAGCAATACATGTCAAAATTCCTGCCTTGTTATCACTGTATTTATCTGTCGCTATAAATGGTCAGTAACTTAACACGACTGGTATTATTTTTTTGTTTGCGCGTCTAATGATTGACCATTGACGTCTTTTGAATCATCACTCATTAAGTATAAATAAGTTGGCATTAAGTCTTCAGGGCAGGCTAGTTTATCGCGATCTTCGCCTGGATAGACACTGGCACGCATAGCTGTGTGGGTGGCGCCGGGATTAATACAATTTATCCGGATATTCGTTTTACCTACTTCACATGCCCATGTTTGCATCATTCCTTCAACTGCAAATTTTGAAATGGCATACGCGCCCCAAAACTCACGGCCTTGGCGACCAACCCCAGAAGAGGTGAAAATAATTGAAGCACTTGGAGATTTACGTAAAACTGGAAACATATATTTTGTGATCATCGCTTGAGCGGTAACATTCACTTTCATGATGTTATCAAACGTTGATGAACAAAAATGCTCAAGTGGACCCAGTGAGCCAATTATTCCTGCATTATTGAGCAAGCCATCTAGTTTACCAAATTGCTGTTCAATGGTAGCGCCTAAATCACGAAAGTTTTGTTTGCTTGCACCTTTTAAATCCATCGGTACAATCGCAGGTTTTGGCCCGCCAACGGCAATGATTTCATCGTATACCGCTTCCAGTTTGCTGGTGGTTTTACCCAATAATATAACCGTTGCGCCATGTTTGGCATAAGTTATTGCAGCCACTCGGCCAATGCCGTCACCTGCACCAGTTACTAAGATCACTTTGTCTTGTAGGGCATTATCAGCCGCTTTATAGGTTTGCATAATAAAGGTCCAAAAAATCAATTTGATTGATTTTAACATAGCAAAACACCAAGTTATCGAATTTATTGCAAAATAAGGTGGCGAAATTTGAAACTTTACGTTAACTTTAACTGGTCTAATGTCTTATTAATAACCTAATTACATTATTTTAACTAAATATTACGCGAAAACTTAAAAGAATTAGTAACAAAATTAGCTACACTTATTTATCAACACACATAAAAAAAAGATTACGTGCGGAGCAAACAATATGAAAAAAATGCTACTCTCACTTGCAATTACAGCTGCTCTAGCTGGTTGCGGCGGCGGTGAAACGTTAGAAGATGTTAAAAATGATACACCACCAGTTATTCCATCAGCTACAGTGAAGTTTGATCCCGCAAATGGGGTTATTTCAGTACCAAATGATTTATTAATGAGTGGTACAAAAGATGGCACTATAAATATTCCCGGTGAGTTGAGTGCTAATGGTGCATCAGTGCCAAGAAGCGCCTATGCTAACCCGTCACTGGCACTAGGTGCACTTGATGGCTGGTCTAGCCAAGTTCCCTATAAAGTAGATCTTACCTTTCCTGCGAATGTGAGCCTTGATGAAAGTTCGGCTGGTGCGCCGGGAGCTGTGCGTATTTTTGAAGTTGTTATGGGCGCTAGTTTAACAGATGCAGATTGCGCAGCGGTACCCGCTGGAGCAGGATGTAAATTATTAGGTGAATTAACCTTTGGCGTTGATTTCATCACTAAAGCAAGTGGCAATGCGGTTGCTATTATTCCATTAAAACCGTTTAAAGCTGGCAGCTCGTATATTAATGTGCTGACGACTGAGCTTAAAGACTCATTAGGGCGTTCAATCCAGCCATCTTCAACCTACGGATTAGTAAAACAGGAAGCCCCATTAGTAACTGAATCGCAACTCGCGCTGCAGGGCGTGGTAAATAGCTATGAAAATGTACTTATTTCAGGCGGCACGATCACTAAAGATGAGATTATATATTCAGCAGCGATGACCATTCAATCTGTAGGTCCAGTGCTTGGTACTATTAAAAAATTGCTAGCAGCGAGCTTACAAAATCCAGCTTTGCCAAAACCACAGGTACAAATACCAGAGCAGGATATGCTGACAGTAGCTGAAGTGCTTCTTAGTGATCCTGACATAACTAATGTGTCACCAGCATTTAATGGGGTGCAGTACCAAAGAGGCAGTGTGACACTGGCTATGTATTTATCTCAACCAGAAGGGAAAGAAATTTCAAAGTTGGCTGATACATACTGGCAAGGCATGTGTTCAAGCCCTGTTGCCGTACTTAATCAGCAAGCAGCGGATCAAGCACTGCGCGACGCAGGAAAAGAAGATGAAATTGATCCAACAATGTTTGGTATTGGTCCATATGAGCAGCTCTGCCAAGGTTTAAGTGAAGGAAAGCTACACGATTACCCAAAAATTGACATTACTCGTCACTTAACGAAATATAACCCGCTCCCTAAAATGCAAAGCCTGCAAGAAGTGCCTGTACAGATAACAAAACCTATTCTGCCTGTGATAAACGCTATCAGGACACAAACTGGTATGCCGGCACTTGAAATGCCAGCGGGTGGTTGGCCTGTTGTTATTATGCAACATGGCATTACTTCAAAAAAAGAGCACATGCTGGCGTTAACGGCTAGTTTAGCGATTCAAGGTTTTGCAACGGTTGCCATAGATCACCCTGTGCATGGTGAGCGTGGCATTGACGTGGATGACGATGGTAAAGACGACTTTAATGCGACTAAAGGGGAGGGATCTGTACTTGCGTACATGAACTTGCAATCATTACTCGTTGCGCGTGACAATTTAAGGCAGTCTGCGGCTGATTTACTAGCATTGCGTCTAGGCCTCAATTTTGTTGATGATACATCACTCAACACCTCTGACGTAGTGTTTATCGGCCATTCACTTGGCTCAGTAGTTGCTCCTGCTTTTGTTGCTCAAGCAAATGCACCTTTTGATAGCCAAGTTGATGGCTTGTTTAAAATCAATAGTGTCGCACTCGCTAGCGGTGGTGGTGGGATAGCTAGCTTTTTATTAGAATCGGCGAGTTTTGGCCCATTTGTGCAAGGCTCTGTATTGCTATCAGCTGGGACGTCTGAATCAGCTGAGTTTCAAACTTATAGAGAGGGTCCTGCTGTATCAAACTGTGGTGAAGCAGCGCCAACGAACGAGAGTATTTCATGTGGTTATGGCGAATATTACACTTCGTTAAATGCAGCTGGTGAAATGACTAAGCTTGCTAAGATTCAAGGTATTTTGAGTCAGTTCTCATTTGCAGCACAGACGGCTCTTGATAGCGGCGATCCAACAAACTATGCATCAGCTATAAAAGCGCTTGGCACACCTGTTTATATGAATGTGGTTGTAGGTGATGGTGAAGCTAATGGCAATAAACCAGATCAAGTGATCCCACCAATGACTGCAAATAACCCAATTGCAGGCTCACTGCCTCTTGCTAACTTAATGGGCTTAACGACAGTAACCCAGACGCAAACGCCTACTGAGGATGGTATGAGCTATTTAGTTAAATTTACCAAAGGGCATCACAGCTCAGTGCTTAGCCCAGATCCTGATGCAGGTGCAACGGCTGAAGAAAGCGCAGCCACGACAACTGAAATGCAATTACAGATTGCGACTTATTTGGTCACCCGAGGGAGAGCGTTATCTATTCAAAATACTGAGATTGTCACTGACTAACTTTCTAGAGTATTAAAATAAATGAAAAGCCACTGAAAAGTGGCTTTTTTTTGTTTCAATGGTAAATTAGACGAAATTTTTGTTTGGAGAATACGATTGGAATTTCTATATGAGTACGGGCTGTTTCTAGCTAAAACGGCGACGTTTGTGATTGCCGTTGCAGCAGTAATATTAATTAGTGTCGCTGCAGCGATAAAGCCTAAAAGTAAAAAAGGTGAGATTGAGATTGATGATATTTCTGAGCAGTTAGATGATTTGAAAAATGATTTTATTGCAAGCACCTTATCTAAAAAAGCATTAAAAGCGCACCATAAAGCCCAAAAGAATGATGCTAAAAAAAGCACTGATGAACAGTCGAAACCACGATTATATGTACTTGATTTTAATGGTAGTATGGATGCCCATGAAGTCGATAGTTTACGTGAAGAAATTACCGCAATTGTTGCAATTGCCGATCCTAAGCAAGACAAAGTGTTGGTTAGGCTAGAAAGTGGTGGCGGGGTGGTTCATGGCTATGGACTTGCTGCTTCCCAGCTACAACGCATTAAAAATAGAGGTATTCACCTTACGGTTGCGATTGATAAAGTTGCTGCCAGTGGTGGTTACATGATGGCCTGTGTCGCTGATGAAATTGTTGCCGCACCGTTTGCTATCGTTGGCTCTATTGGTGTGATAGCACAAATTCCAAATTTTAATAAAATTCTGAAGAAAAACGATGTTGATTTTGAACAAATCACTGCGGGTGAGTTTAAACGTACCTTAACTTTATTTGGTGAAAATACAGATAAAGCACGGGAGAAGTTTAAAGAAGAAATAGAGCAAACTCATGACTTATTCAAACAGTTTGTTAGCAGTCAACGGCCAAGTTTAGATATTAACTTAGTGGCAACAGGTGAGCACTGGTTTGCGACTCAAGCGCTTGAAAAAGGTCTAGTCGATACTATAGAAACCAGTGATGACACATTACTTAAGTATCAAGATGAGCGACAAATATATAAAATTAAATATAAAGTTAAAAAGAGCTTAAGCGACAAGCTTGCTATCGGGTTGAGTAACACTGTTAACAAAACCGGTATATCATTATTGTCTCGTTTAAAAGGGCTAAACCCATAAAGGTTTCCGTTATTAAATGATAAAAAAACCCGCAAATTTGCGGGTTTTTTCATTTATACACGGACAACTTTAGTCAGTTGATTTGTGATAATCCTCTAAGTCTTTGGCTGCATTTGGGTCGTTAAATACTGCCTCATCTAGTTCACCTTCAGATTTAGCAACCACACATGTCACCATACAATCGCCTGTGACATTGACCGCCGTACGAGTCATATCAAGTAACCTATCAACGCCAATAATGATGGCAATGCCCTCAACAGGTAAACCAACTTGATTCAGGACCATGGCAAGCATGATCAAGCCTACGCCAGGAACACCAGCGGTGCCTACAGACGCTAAAGTGGCGGTTAAAATTACCATTAAGTAATCTGAAATTGTTAGATCAACACTGAAGACTTGTGCAATAAATACCGTAGCCACACCTTGCATGATTGCTGTACCGTCCATGTTAATAGTGGCACCGAGTGGAATTGTAAATGACGCAACTGAATTTTTTGCCCCTAATTTTTTAGTGGCTGTTTCAAGTGTAATAGGCATTGTTGCACTTGAACTTGAAGTGCTAAATGCAAATAAACAGGCATGCTTCATTTTTTTCAAAAAGATAATCGGGTTTAATCCAGTTAAAAATTTCAGTAATAAACTGTAATTAATAAATGCATGGAAAAATAATGCAGCCACCACAACACCAAAATATTTAGCTAAGCTGACTATCAAGTTCAACTCGATAGTAGTGAATAGCTTCGCCATTAAGCAGAACACCCCATAAGGAGCCACATTCATTAATAAGGTAACTAACTTTAAGATCACGGTGTTTAAATCTTCAAAAACAACCGCTACTCGTTTACCAGCACTGCCGCCAAGAGCCATTGCAATACCAAATAGCAATGCGAATACAATTACTTGTAACATATTGCCGCTTGCCATGGCATCAATTGGATTGGTTGGGAACATGCCAATGATTACTTGTGCAAGAGTTGGTGCTTCTTTTGCGCTATAAGTCGCTTCAGAAGGTAAGTTAATCCCTTCCCCTGGATTAACTAATAATGCCAAGGTAATCGCAACCGTAATTGCAATTGCGGTAGTAATAAGATAAAGAGCGATTGATTTACCGCCTAAACGGCCTAATTTTTTCGGGTCACTTAAGCTACATGTACCACAAACAAGTGATACAAATACCAGCGGTACAACTAACATTTTCAAACTGGCGATAAATATTTGTCCACCAATATGAAATAAACCATCAACAAAAAAGCTCTTAATTGGCAAAGAGAATAATCCAAGTGGGATTAGAAAATCGTCTTCGCCAGCTAATATTGCTTGGAAAATGAAGCCTACAGCAACCCCCAGAAACATACCTATCATGATACGGGTGGTTAAACTCATTGAACGGATTTTTGACATAGTAACAATCTATTTTTTATAAATTTGCCATAGCCTACCAGCATGCAGATTTTTATACAGAAAAAATCGCTAAATATGAAAAAAAATATTGTTGAAAAAAACCATAAAAAAGTAATAAAAGTTGTGATTTTAAAGCTTGATATAGGTTAATATTGGGTAAATTTTATATTTAAATAATTAATTACAAACGCTAGGGAGAGGGCAATGCCTTTAATGCGATGGCTCAGTGTCATACTGTTGAGTTTTTTTATCACCGCGTGTGGTGGCGGTGGAACACTTGAAAAGGACGGTGGAACAATTGATGATGGTACTACTGCTGATCCCATTTATACCTTATCTGTTCAGGGTTACGTAAAAGCAAGCGATGAAACTATTAATGCAGTAACCGAAGCTGATCCGATAGATATAAAGATAACTCTATTAAAAAATAATGAGCCGGCAAGTGGGCAAAGAATCACTTTTACCTTGGCTGATAATATAGGTGCTGTAAATTTAAATTCTGCACTTACCAATAGCGAAGGGATAGCCACTGTTGAGCTTTCAGCTGGACTACAAGCAGGCGCTGGTGAGATAACGGCGACTTACACCGGCAATGACATCAATGTTAATAGCAGTTTTGCTTTTACATCTACGGGTGGGCAAGGAGAAAGTAACCAAGGTGCATTTACACTTAGTTTGAAAGGACTATCTCAATTAACTGCAGAGCCTACTAATACAGTTACTACTTTGAATAGTCTGGATTTACAAGCAACATTAAAGCAACAAGGAGAGCCTTTATCGAATGTTAGAATCACTTTTAATCTAGCTGACAATATAGGTGAAATAACGCCTTCTTCTGGAACGGCTTTAACTAACAACCTTGGTATAGCAACGGTTGAATTATCCGCTGGTGATGTCATCGGAGCTGGAGAAGCAACAGCAACGTATACTCATAATGGGGAAACAATAACTTCACAACCATTTAGCTTTGAGACCCTCATAGACGCAAGTGCCTCAGCAGATTTGGTTGTTACTTTACTTTCATCAGATAACACCGCAACACGAAACGTTACTTTTTCAGAACCATCAGTAGCTCAAGCTAAATTGCTATTAAATCAACAGCCGGCGGCCTTTAAGCTAATACAGTTTAATGTGTCAGGTTTTGGTATTCTAAACCCTTCAAATGGTACCGCTATGACCAACAGCGAAGGTATTGCTAAACTTGATTTACTTACAGGTTCTGAAGCGGGAGCAGGTAACATTTCTGCTAGTTATCTTTCTGAGTCGCAGCAAGTTATTAATTCGAATGCTTATACTTATACTGCTGCGGGTGATGCTCCAGTTCAAGGCGTGTCAGAAGACTTTAATGTCAATTTAAGCCTTACTTCATCTGTAAACTTATCTGACACGAATGAAATTAATGCACAGCAGAGCGGTATTATCAAAGCAAGAGTTACAGACTCAAATGGTGACCCCGTAGTCAATAGAGTGGTGAGTTTTACCTCGACGCTTGGTAGTTTACTGCCAAGCTCGGGCACTGCACTTACAAATCAAGATGGTGTCGCTACGCTCAATATCACGACAGGAACTATTGAAGGGGCGGGGCTTATAACAGCCCAATATGAAGCTGTAGAGTCTTCCATTGGCTTTTATACTCGGGGGGATGCGATAGACCCAAATCAAAATAATGCTGATATCGCTTTTAAAATTTTGATTAATTGCCAATCTGATTTTAGAACGACGCGAGACCCTAACTTATGCGAGGAAACAACGAGCATATCGGGCGAAGATGCAGCAATCGTGTTTATTGAATTAACAAAGCAAGGATCAACAACGCCATTAGCACAAACTCTTGTAACTGCAACGACGACTATTGGCGCTATTTCACCAAGCACTGGTACTGCTATATCAAATGAGAATGGTATCGCACTATTGGACCTTGTGCCTGGAAGGGATGTAGGTGCAGGCGAGATAACAGTTACTGTTCTTCAAAGCTCTATAAAAAAAGCATTTCAAATATCAGCAGTAGATGTTGATGTTAGTATCAATAGTTCTTTGGCAGAATCAGAAGTTTTATCAGCAGGTTCAACCGCTTTAATCTCAGTAAACCTGAGCAAAAATGGAGAAACCTTCGTTTCTCCATTATCTGTTGAGTTTACATCAGGTTGTGTTGATGCAGGCCTAGCTGTTATAGATGCCAGTGTGACTAGTATCGGTGGTGTTGCGCGTTCAACATATAGAGCACAAGGTTGTGTTGGCGCTGACTTAATAACAGCAACAGTTATTACTGGTGGTAATACTGTTTCTGCTTCTACGGTAGTGAACGTCTCTGCTGCAAATGTTGGCTCTTTAGAGTTTTTAGATGTATCTGAACCAGTTATTGCGCTTAAAGGTACCGGCGGCGCAAACAGAAAAGAAACCTCTGTTGTTCGCTTTAGGTTAATTGACGAAAATGGCAATGTACTCCCAGCTCGAACTGTAAACTTTAAGTTAGCAACGGAAGTCGGTGGATTGAAGTTAGGTCAGTTATCAGGTTTCACTGATGCTGATGGTGTAGTACAAACTGTTGTGCAGTCAGGAGTAGTGCCAACGCCAGTCAAAGTGATAGCTTCCAGTGAGCAAAACGTTGATGGTGAGAATGTAATTGTAACAGCACCATCTGATGTTTTGGTGGTCAGCACTGGTATTGCTGACCAAAATAGTTTTTCACTATCTCGTTCGCAATTTAATGTGCATGGTTTAAATGTTGATGGCACTGAAGTCGATGTTAATGTTCGCTTAGCTGACCATTTTAACAATCCAGTGCCCGATGGAACTGCGGTTAGTTTTATTACCGAAGGTGGGGTTATTGAGCCCAGTTGTACTACATCTAACGGGGGATGTTCAGTTAAGTGGCGTAGTAGCAACCCACGGCCGTTTGCTGAGTTTATAGTTGAGGGCGGAATTACTCGCAGCTTTTACGGAAATACTATCGCAGATAAATGCGATAGTGGACTACCATGTCCGCTTGGTATTAAAAATAATGATAATACAGCGTTTGACTTACCTTTAGGCGGGAGAGCAACGGTACTCGCTTATGCTATAGGTGAAGAAACATTTTCTGATTTAAATGGCAATGGTTATTTTGATGAAGAAGACTTCTTTGATGATCTTTTTGATAAGCCAGAAGCCTTTATTGATAATAATGAAGATGGAACATTTGGTGGGAAAAATTGTGAAACCGCAGCTGAACTGTGCTCTGCGGCTAATTCTGCAGGGGATGAATTTGAGGAATTTATAGATTTTGATGGCAATGCCCAGTGGACTCAACAAAATGGTTTATACAATGGCTTATTGTGTCGCCCAGAAGATGATGCAGCAGGTATATGTACACGAGAAATGATAAATGTATTTCAAAATCAAGAGATCGTAATGTCGAGTGATAACGCTCACTTTAGATTGGTAACATATGCCGACGAATGTACTGATATACAAGGCGTAACTGCTACAGAAGTACATGTTAATAGTGACATAAATAGTAACTTAGTACGTAAGGTACAAAATGATTTAACTAGCCAAAAAATGTGTCAAATAACTGAAGTGGATTTAACGTCAGCTACCGGCCAAGAGAGTATTAATTTGACCGTGTTTATTGCTGATATATTTAATAATCCATTGCCTGTAGGTACAGGAGTAACGATATTAACAGATAATGGTGTACTCAGTGGCGAGCCAGAAAATTATGCCTTCCCGAATACAACGAGTCGAGTTCCGGTTAGCTTATCATTTGCGCTTGGTCGTGAGCCTGCAGATAATCGCAATGATATCACAAGTGGCTTTTTAGAAATTAAAACAACAGCACCATCAGGATTAGTTTCATCTTTATCAGTATCAGTTAGAGATGATCCAAAAGTACCTTAAGATTGTTTAGTTTTAAAAAATGCCAACCATAAGGTTGGCATTTTTGTTGCTATTCTATATATTCCACTGCAAATACCTTAAAACACCGTTTTGTCTAAATTAACGACAATAATTGTTTAATTATTCATTAAAAGCAGAAAAGTTTGTATTAAAAGCTTGTAACAATTGGTGTTTGTAGATATACCTATAAATATTCGCGCCCGTAAATGGGCAAAACACATTTAAAATACTTGGTTAGAAATAGGCAACTATGGGCAAATCGCTAGTAATTGTAGAGTCTCCTGCTAAGGCTAAAACAATTAATAAATATTTAGGAAACGATTTTATCGTCAAGTCCTCTATTGGACATGTACGAGATCTTCCTACCTCCGGTTCAGGCAAAACCAAAACGGCTGCTGTAAAAACACCTGCAGAAGTACGTAAAATGGCACCAGAAGAAAAGGCCGCGTACAAAAAACAGCGTGATTATACAAATTTAGTAGCTCGAATGGGGATTGATCCAGATAAAGGCTGGGAGCCACATTACGAAGTATTACCAGGTAAAGAAAAAGTTGTTCAAGAATTACAAAAGCTCGCTGAAAACGCTGACCAAATCTATCTCGCAACGGATTTGGATAGGGAAGGAGAAGCGATTGCTTGGCACCTGCAAGAAATTATCGGTGGAGAGCCAGAAAAGTATAAGCGTGTCGTATTCAATGAGATAACTAAAAATGCCATTCAGGCCGCCTTTGAGGCCCCTGGTGAGCTAAATACCGACATGGTCTATGCCCAGCAGACTCGTCGCTTTTTAGATCGTGTTGTAGGCTTTATGGTATCGCCATTATTGTGGCAAAAAGTTGCCCGTGGTTTATCCGCTGGACGAGTACAGTCTGTCGCAGTACGTTTGTTAGTTGAGCGCGAGCGTGAAATTAAAGCGTTTATTCCTGAAGAGTTCTGGGATATTCATGCCGATGTGAAAAATACCGAGTCGGCACTTCGTTTAGAGGTGTTCAAACATGGTGATAAAGCCTTTAAGCCAGTCAATGAAGCGCAAGCTATGGCAGCTACTGCATCTTTAGAGCAAGCTGAATATAAAGTTGTTAGTGTTGAGGAAAAGCCAAGTAAAAGTCGTCCTAGTGCGCCACTAATTACTTCAACAATGCAACAAGCTGCGAGTACGCGTTTAGGCTATGGCGTTAAAAAGACCATGATGTTAGCGCAACGTTTGTATGAAGCAGGTTATATCACCTATATGCGAACTGACTCAACCAACTTGTCGAAAGATGCAGTTGCAATGTGTCGCGAGTATGTTTCGCAGCAGTTTGGTGATAAGTATTTACCAAAAGAAGCTATTAGTTATAGTTCAAAAGGCAATGCACAAGAGGCGCATGAGGCGATCCGTCCTTCAAGTGTTACTGTATTATCTGGTCACCTAGATGGCGTAGACCCGGATGCTAAAAAGCTTTATGAATTAATTTGGCGTCAATTTGTTGCGTGTCAAATGGTCCCTGCTGAATATGACTTAACAACATTAACTGTTACTGCCGCCGATTTCCAATTAAGAGCCAAAGGACGGGTGTTACGTTTTGATGGTTGGACTAAAGTACAACCAGCAGTTCGAAAAAAGAACGAAGAAGATCAATCACTACCAGCTATTAAAGAAGGCGAGATATTAAGCCTTGTTGAACTTGATCCAAAACAGCATTTTACTAAGCCGCCAGCACGCTTTAGTGAAGCGAGTTTAGTAAAAGAACTTGAAAAACGTGGTATTGGTCGTCCATCTACCTATGCATCAATTATTTCAACGATACAAGATCGTGGATATGTCCGTGTTGAAAACCGTCGTTTCTTTGCAGAAAAAATGGGTGAAATTGTCACCGATCGTTTAGTTGAGAACTTTACTGATCTGATGAACTTTGACTTTACTGCAAAAATGGAAGGCCGGTTAGATGATATCGCTGAAGGTGAGCGTGTCTGGACACAGGTACTTGACAAGTTTTACGCTGATTTTTCTACACAACTGACTTTAGCCAGTGGTGAAGAAGATGAAGGTGGGATGCGTAAAAATGAAATGGTCGAAACTGATATTGACTGTCCAACATGTGGCAGAAAAATGGGTATTCGAACAGCTTCTACTGGCGTTTTCTTAGGCTGTACAGGCTATAATTTACCGCCAAAAGAACGTTGTACTACCACTATGAACTTAGTGTCAGGTGATGAAGCGGTTGCCGCTGACGTTGAAGATGTCGAAACCGAAACATTGATGCAAATGAAGCGTTGCCCAATTTGTGAAACGGCAATGGATTCATACCTGATAGATGAAACTCGTAAATTACATGTTTGTGGTAATAACCCTGCTTGTAAGGGTTATGTCGTTGAGCAGGGCACGTTTAAAATTAAAGGCTATGATGGCCCTATCATTGAATGTGATAAATGCTCATCAGATATGCAGCTTAAATCAGGGCGCTTTGGTAAATACTTTGGCTGTAGTAATGATGAGTGTAAAAACACCCGTAAATTACTGCGTAACGGCGAAGCAGCGCCACCAAAAGAAGACCCTGTTCAGTTACCAGAGTTAGAGTGTGAAAAATCTGATGCATACTTTGTGCTACGTGACGGCGCTGCAGGTATTTTCTTAGCAGCGAATACCTTCCCTAAATCACGTGAAACTCGTGCCCCTAAAGTGGAAGAGTTACAGCGTTTTAGAGATCGTATTTCACCTAAGTTTTATTATCTAGCTGATGCACCAGTAAAAGATCCTGATGGTAACTTAGCAATTGTTCGTTATAGCCGTAAGAATAAAGAACAATATGTAATGACTGAGGTTGACGGTAAAGCAACAGGCTGGACTGCACATTTCAATGCAGGAAAGTGGGTTGAAGAGGCAAAGAAGAAAGCCGCACCTAAGAAAAAACCAGCCGCTAAAAAGGCAACAGTCAAGAAAGCCGCACCTAAAAAAGCCGCTGCAAAAACAAAAAAGGACGCTGAGTAGAATACTAAGCTCTGAAAACAAAAAAACCGGAATGCACACCCTTGTGTCAATTCCGGTTTTTTTAGATCAAAAATTATGCCTTTAGAGGCATTTTTGACGTTAGATTTTTACGTCAGTGACTTTTTTATAGCCTTCTGATTCAAGTTCATCATTTACGCACTTTAGTACGTATGGTTTAAGCTCTTCATTGCTGATGTCGTCGTCTTTAGCCCAGTTTAAACACATCTCAGTGTATTCTTTAATTGTTTCGGCGGAAGCTTCAACAGCATCGTCAGCAACAGCAAAAGTTGCATAAACTGCAAATAATGGCGCTACGATAAGCGCTAGCAATGCTTTTTTCATTCGTGTATTCCTAAAAAATGTAGTGACTGCTGTTTTATATTCAAAAACAACAGTGATCCAATCAAGCAACATGCTGTTGGTAAGTGATTCTTAAACGAAATGACAATAAAAGATAACGAAATATTTTTATCGTAAAGACAAATATAATGTAATAAGAGACGGTAAAATAATGAGAAACTTATGTTAATCAATGCTATCTTACGCCAGCTATCAATTTAGGAATAATTATGTCTCAAAGCCAACTACCTGACACCACACCTCGTGTTGCATCTAAACTAGAACAGTTTGTTGAAAGCTTTATTTTTCGAGCCCGCTGGCTACTAGCTCCCTTTTTTATAGGCTTACTCGTTGCAATTGTACTGTTACTTTTGAAGTTTTTTAAATACCTGTATCAAATGGCGATAAATACATTTAGCGCTACTAATGAGCAACTACTGGTGGGTATTTTGACCTTGGTTGATACCGCATTACTGGCAGGATTATTATTAATAATTATTTTTAGTGGCTATGAAAATTTTGTTTCTAAATTAAATATTGGTAATCATGAAGATCGCCCTGCATGGATGGGTAAAGTAGGTTTTTCTGGTCTTAAAATGAAATTGATCAGCGCAATTGTTGCCATTTCTGCAGTCGAACTGTTAAAGGTGTTTATAAGCTCTACTAGTCACTCAAGTGATGAATTGATGTGGAAAGTAATAATTCATGTTACTTTTGTGATATCAGGTGTGCTATTTGCTCTCACTGATTTTATAAATAGCAAAACTCACAATCATTAAATAGCAGATAACGCAACGCTATCTGCCTATATGTTTTGTTATTTAAAGATACTCAACCACATAGCCTTTAAACTCGGTTCTTTTGCGTACATATTCATACCCATTTTAAAAATACGAGCGGCAAATATACGTAAGTAATAAAAACAGCCAATACTGAGAAGCAGGGATAAGAGTGCTTGCCAAATTGGTATTTCAACTAATGACATGCGCACCGGCATAACCGCAAATGCCGTGATCGGCAAGTAACTAAGCACGATTGTTAAAACACTGTTTGGTGCATCGATAACAAAAAATGCAATCACGATAGGTGCCAATGGCAGCATCATTAAGGCACTTTTACTACTGTGATTAGGATCATCAATACCCGCTGCGATCGCAGCCATAAATGCAGCGCAGATGCCAAGACCTACAATCGCATAGGCTAACAACCAAGGCAGTAATGACCAATTAATAAAGTCTAAATTGAGGGCTTGTTGTTTAATGATAACGGTAAAAAATAGCATCGATAAAATAATCGATAGCAAGGTGCCAATCATGGTTTTTACTGCAAGTAATATTTGCCCAAGTAGCTTACCATCTATCCATGTTTGTGGTGTCATGGTGGCTAGCAATTGCTCCGTTACGCGGTTTTGCTTTTCACCGGTAATACTGACAAAGAGTTGGCTAAAGATCCCAAACATCGCAACAAATAATAATATCAGTACCCCAAATGCTGTGTATGTTTGACTACGATCAGCTTGATTTTTCAAAAGCTCGTCAAGTACCCTATGTTCAATTGAAATATTTTTCGTCAATCCTAGTCGTTGTTGCTCGCTTAAGCCTAAGCTATCAAATTGAGCTTGTTGCAATTGCGCTCTAAGGAGCGATTGCAATGTTGTTTGCCATGCTGATTTTACAGCCGTTATTAACGTATATGAGTGAGTCGCTTGGTCAAACTTAAGTACGCCATCATAGCCAGTATCCTCAGCTAAATTTGCAATGATGGCAGTTAAATCATCATGTTTGGTAAACTTAAATTGTGTCGATGTAGGCTCTGTTTTGACGCTAAACTCGAGGTTGCTTGCTAAATGATAACCTTGTTCAAGTTGACTGTTTGCAGTGGCAAAAAAATAAATAACTCCAGCAATAGCGAGCATGATCAACTTCGAAATAATTTCTTGTTTTAATTTAAAAAAATGCAAGAACTCCCATTTTGCAACAATCCAGAGCTGTTGCTGTGTAAGCGATGATTTATTCATAGCGTCGTTCCTTGATCCAGTTTAGCGTTATGCTCAGCTACTGCGTGTAAATAAATTGCATGCAGTGACTGAGCTTTATTTTTGAGTTCACATATTTCCCCGATGCTGATTAACTGAGGAAGTAACTGGTTAAGTGATTGGTGTTGCTTTAGGGTGATAGTTAGTTGCTGTGCTTTTATTTGCTCAACACAATAATGTTCACATAGTTGCTCAAAGTAAGTTTGATTAATTGGATCGTTGAATACGACTTGAATACTATTATTTTGCGCGCTTTGAAGTATATTACTGAGTTTGCCGTATAAAACACTTTCACCTTGATTTAATAGCAATACCCGATCAGCAAGTTTTTCTACCATCGCCATTTGATGTGCACTTAAAATAACGGTCATGCCTTGCTGTTTTAATTGCGCTAAAAATTCAACAACTAATTCCTGATTAATAGGATCTAAGCCAGAAAATGGCTCATCTAAAATTACCCATTTGGGCTTATGTAAAATTGCAGTGATCAATTGGATTTTTTGTTGGTTCCCTTTAGAAAGTGATTTTAAGGGGTCATTCAAGCGTGCGGTTAAATTAAATTTAGCTAACCAATAGTCACAGCGCTGCGTAAATTCGCTATCTTTTACGCCGTGTAATGCTGCAAAAAATTGTAGATTTTGTTTTATTGTTTTTTCAGGATAGAGGCCTCGGTCTTCTGGTAGATAGCCCAGTAAATGTGCCGGAATAGATGAATACGCTTGTCCTGCATCATTGAGTTGAATAGAGCCACTATCTGGAGAGGAAAAACCAACGATCATTTTTACTAATGATGATTTCCCCGCACCATTGGGGCCAAGTAAAGCAAAAATCTCTCCTGGTTGCACATCAAATGACAGCTTATTAACCGCAGTAACCGTTTTATAGTGTTTTTCAAGGTTGTTAATAATTAACGACATGTGATCCCTACAATATTGTTTTTTTTGAGTTTAATCGGTTACAACCAAGAATGTAACTACTACCAGAGATGAAATTGTAAGCAAAGATTATGCAATAATTAAATAAGAAGTGTGCAGACACTGCAGTTAATACATATTTGCAAAGCTAATGCAGTACAATCACAAGCTGATTAACTTTGTCTTGATGATAGTTAGGTATTTATTAATTTATTTTTCAAATACTTAACGATGAGCGCTGTAGTCTTACAGTTACTTTAGATGCGGTTCATGATGAAGCAAAACGACGGATAGTTTCGCTTTAATGAGCTGTATGAGTTAGTCACTTAGGGTGCAAATCTTCGCCATTATAGGCATAATGAACGCGATATTTCACGAGATTGGTGTAAGCAATGATAAAACAGTTTTTAGACGATCCAACTTTATTACTCAACGCCGTTGGTGAGGGAATATATGGCTTTGATTTAAGTGGTAATGGGGTATTTGTAAATCCCGCTGCTGAACGCATGACTGGATGGCATGCAGATGAGTTGCTGGGTAAAAAAATTCATCAGTACCATCATCATAGTCACGCTGACGGACGGCCATATCCAGCAGATGAATGCCAGATTTATTGCACTATGTTTGACGGCAAGCATCGCCATGTTAAAGATGAGGTATTTTGGCGTAAAGACGGCAGCTGTTTCGCGGTAGAATATACATCTACACCCGTTTATAAAAATAATCAGTTGATCGGCGCTGTCGCGATATTTCGCGATGTATCAAAACAACACCAGACAGAGCACGCACTGCGTGATGCTTTAGCGCAAGTGAATCACTTAAGTGAGCAATTAAAAGAGCAAAATAGCTATTTGATAGCAGAACTTAATGAAGATTGGCAAGAGTCTGGTTTGGTAGGCAAAAGCCACGTATTTCAAACCATGCTTGAGCAAATAAAACTTGTTAGCCCGACCGATAGCACGGTATTGATTTTAGGTGAAAACGGCACAGGAAAAGAATTAGTCGCTCGTAACTTACATCGCTTAAGTGGGCGCAGTGGGCAATCCTTTATTAAGGTTAATTGCGCCGCATTTACGCCAAGCTTACTTGAATCTGAGTTATTTGGCCATGAAAAGGGGGCTTTTACGGGGGCTAAGGAGCATCGTAAAGGACGTTTTGAGTTGGCTAATAATGGCACCATTTTTTTAGACGAAATTGGAGAGCTTGCTCTTGAAGCGCAAAGTAAGTTGTTACGGGTATTGCAAGAGCATGAATTTGAACGTGTTGGCAGTAGCCAAACACGTAAAGTTAATATTCGTGTAATTGCTGCGACTAATCGTGACCTATGGGCCATGGTGCAGTCAGGATGCTTTAGAATAGATTTATATTATCGACTAAATGTATTTCCAATCACAGTTCCACCACTGAAAGCGCGTAAAGAAGATATTCCATATTTGTGTAGTAATTTAATTGCGCAATTAAATAAACGTCTTGGTAAACAGCTCAAAGGACTCAGTGAAAAAGCCATAACACAGCTACAAGCTTATGATTGGCCGGGTAATATTCGTGAATTACAGAATGTACTAGAGCGAGAGGCTATTTTATCAAAGCAGTCTGTATTGCAGTTATCGCAACCACTTGATGCCAATGCTAGCGCTAACCTAAACACGGATCTGAGCCTTGACGAAGCGCAGAGACAGCATATCATCGCAGTATTAGAACTATCAAATTGGCAAATTTCTGGCAGTCAAGGCGCGGCAGTTAAATTAGGCATGCCGGAGAGTACGTTACGATCAAAAATGCGCAAGTTGATGATCCGTAAAAATCGTTAAATATCACGATACTCGCTAAATGTCGCGATTTTAGCGAGTTTATTAAATAAAAATTCATTAATATTCAACTACTTAATTTAATTTCTGTTTGGTCTGAAACTTGCAAACTTACGGGCCAAACCGTCACAGTAAGTAGTTATTATGAAATTTGATATTAAAGAAGAAGATATGATCATCAAGCCCTATAAGCATGAAGGGCCTATTTATATCCGTGAGCAAAAAGGATTTTTCCAGCGTATTCGCCGTAACCTTGGTTGGTTACTCATGCTTACATTCATTCTTATTCCTTGGATCCCATACAAAGGCCAGCAAGCGGTATTGCTAGATGTTGCGAGTCAAAAGTTTGCTATTTTTGGGCTGACCTTACTGCCCCAAGATTTTATGATCTTGGCGTTGTTATTTATGTTAGGTGCTTTTGCGTTGTTTTTTGTTACCAATTGGCTTGGCCGGGTATGGTGTGGATATACATGCCCACAAACAATTTGGATGCTGATGTTTTCATGGGTGGAGCAACGTATAGAGGGAACACGTAATCAACGTATAAAGTTAGATAAATCCGCGTGGACGTTATCAAAATGGCAGAAAAAAACAATCAAGCATAGCGCTTGGTTAATCATATCATTGTTTACAGCAACGTCATTTATGGCTTACTTTATTCCGGCTAAAAGCTTGTATGGGGATATGTTTACTCTGCAATGGTCGGGCATCACTAGTTTTTGGGTATTTTTGTTTGCCTTTTGTACTTATGGAAATGCCGGTTTCTTAAGAGAAAAAATGTGCACTATTGCTTGTCCATACTCACGGTTTCAGGCTGTAATGTTTGATAAAGATACATTACTTGTCACTTACGATAGTGCGCGTGGGGAAAGTCGTGGTCCACGTAAACGTAAGGCCGATCCTAAAGCGTTAGATTTAGGTGATTGCGTAGATTGCAATTTATGTGTGGAAGTGTGCCCGGCAGGGATTGATATTCGTAACGGCTTACAATATGAATGTATTAACTGTGGTTTATGTATCGATGCATGTGACGATACAATGGATAAGTTTGGCTATCAAAAAGGCTTGATCAAGTACGCAAGCGAAAAACAGATGGCTGGCGAGCAAACTAATCCATACCGGTTGAAACTGGTTGGTTATGGCGCACTCACGGTTTTATTAATGGTCAGTATGTTAGCGTGGTTAGTTCAACGCACGCCAATCGAAGTGTCAGTACTGCGTGATCGTAATGCATTATATCGAGTAAATTATGAGGGCTTAGTTGAAAACCCTTACACCTTGACAATAATTAATAAAACACAACAGTTACTGCATTACCGAGTAGCGATTACCGGTCTTGATGTGGCTAAGTTACAGAGCCCTCAACTTACAGCTGTCGAGCCTGGTCAAATGAAGCGCATCCCGGTCACTGTGGTTGCCGATGGCTATGATTTACCAAGTAAGCTCAATGAACTTGATTTTGTGATCACAGCCGAAGAAGATAGCAGTATTAATACATCAATAAGCAGTGTGTTTTATCGTAACTAAGTTATGCAGAGTGAAATTGAGCTGCATTATCGTTCATTGTTTGGTGAACAAAGGTTTTAGCTTGCACTAAACATTTAAACAGACGATGGCGAACATCCACGCTAAGGCCTGCATTTTGAATAATGCGTTGCATTTGATTGATTACGATAGCTGAATCAAAAATATAAGCGCTAGCAATACATCCATTACGAACCATGGCAGAGGCCAACACTGTAAGTTGTTGCTCTGCCTGAGGAGTTGCAGCCAACAAATTTTGAGAATCACTGATATATCCCCATGGTTTATTGGCAAGCTGACTAACCTGCTCAAATAAGCCATTGCTAAATGAGGTTACTAAACTGGCGTTAAGATTCCCGCAAAAATTAGCAATGATTATATTTTGCTCGCGGTGTAAACTAACCTGTCCATGTTTATTGCTAAATTTCAACGTGCTTCCTTGTAAGAAAATTTAAGAGCGCGAATTTTATACAATTAAAACGCGGAGTCTAGGTATTTTTTAATTTTTTATAAATTTGCATTAATTAATCAGTGAATAATATATAACCAGATTAAAAATGTCAGAATAGGGCCTAAATATAATTACCAATAGACCCTCGCAATAATTATTTTGTAAGCAGGTGATCTAATGCACCTTTAATTGCAGCCACCTGTGCTGTAATACATAGCTCATCTGTTGCCGTCGGACTATCTGGGTACACTTCTGTTGTGGTGACATACTGTGCATCTGTAAAGCCCATGCATAAACCGAGTTCTCGTGCTGCATAATTGATCACACCATGTTGTTCTAATGGCACTCCAATGAGTTGATTGTTTTCATCACTGGGGGCAATTTGAGTCACATTAGCAACAGTGTCAATAATCGCTTTTTGGAATTGCGGTTCAGGTTTATTGCTATCAGCGACAAGATAAAAACCATCAGGAATATTCCAATTAGTGTTCACTTTGCCATCACGAGCCGCAAGTGCAGGGCGAAACTCACTGTTGTCAGTGTCAGTTGTTTCATGCAGATCAATATGCGCTAATAAAGGTATATTTTGTGCTTTAATATAATTTATTAGTGCTGCTGACTCTGGTGCTGGGCTTGATGAATAAAACGAACGGTTTGGATCTATGGCTGCTGGGTTCCAGCGATTAATGGTTTCATATCCCCACGGGCTAATACAAGGAGCAACCAGTAAGTTAAACTCTTTAGCGTATTTCATACCTAGCGTTTTCATAAAATGTAATGCGCCATGAACACCGCTTGTTTCATAGCCATGTACGCCACCGGTGATCAATATGCTCGGTTTATTCGATGCCCACTGTTTTGATTTAATAATAAAAAGAGGGTAGCGAGTAGGATCAAAACTGAGCGCACCATATTGCTCAACCTCGAAATCATTATCCAGTTCGTTGATTAAAGTTACAACTTCAGATTGATAGCTACGTTTAATCGTTTGTAGGTTAAACCAGCACTGTTTATCTTTATCATTCCAAGGCGTGCCTTGAGTACCTATTGGATAGTTATTTTCGCTCATAGAACCTTCATTTATTACAATAAAGGTTTAGCTTATCGCTGTACTAACCTCACTGCAACTAGCTGCGACTAATACACAACTGTGAATTATATTTATAAGCTGTTTGAGGACTCATATAAATTGGCATTTTGGCGCTTATGGGCTTCAAATAAATAAGCCCTTAGATGTTCTTTCCCTTGATGAATATGAGTGATCTTGGCAGCCATGCCTCGCTTACTAAAGCGTACCGGTTTGATGTCGATAGTAATATTTTTTTTGTTTGGAAGGGTTAATTTTATCTGTTGCTCAATCGCTAAAGGAGCTTTTTGAGTCGTTGATTTTAGAAAAAGTCCAGTACTTGAGATTGATTCAACTTCAAAGTCTTGGCTCTGAATATTGAGGTTCCCGCCACGCCAACAGCGCTTTATTCCTTGTGTGTCGATGACCTCTGGTGCGCTTAATACAGGGGTTACAACGCCTGTTTTATCAATTCTTATTTCAAGTGGAAACCATAATTGATAATCGCCAACTTCAGCCAGTAGTGTTAATTTTGTATTATTTAGTAATTCAGCAATATTGGCAGGGATAGAGCTTTGTAATGTCAGTGTATGATTGTCCCTCAATTTTGAAGGAACCGTCACTTGGAAAAGATCTGATATAAAATTTAGTTCTTCATTGGTCATATCCATTTAGCATCTAATCCCATGCGGGCGATAATGTAGTTAATACCGTATTTTAAGTCGAGAGTTTATTCATACAATAATGTATAACGGCAGTGTAATAACATACTTGAGTTATTTAAGAAAATAAGCATATTGTGCGCCACAAAGTCGTCTTTTTGGATTGTTAAAATATATAAGAGCTAGCACTTTTATACACTGTCAGATGATAAATCTACCCCTATTTATTCTTACATGATAGTTTTTTGTTTGTTTAATAAACAGTGGCTAAGTTTTATTGCTAAAATAACGTAAATTACTGGACCTGATAAAGTTATTAAGGGTATTTTTAAATTGCGATTTCACTTTTATATTGTTTACATTAATCAACTACTCTTTACGAATTTTCTCACGCCGAATATTTGCATCTGCTTACATTCCTTTAAATTATTCTGGTGTACTTCCAAGTGCATGTTTTTATGCACACGTAATTAATGGGCAATGTATATGGACTATATTTTCTATCAACAATCAATAATTAACTTCATTGCACAATATGCTGGTAATTCTAAATCACAATTAACAGCGATGGTTGATGACACGCGCAGTATTTTAAGAGTTGATGCGTATAGGCTTTTTGAAAATATTCTTTTAAATTATCAACAATTGGGAGTAATTGAATATATTAAAGTAGATTGCCTACTTAAAAGTGTTGCCGTGAATTTGAAAACTTCAAGTGAGTCTGAGTATTTTCTCGTTTCACAGTTAGCAACCTGGTGGCAAGAATGGCATTTCGCGCTATCGATGCGCGTAAAAACGAGTCAAAATAATGCTGTTATCGTGCAAAATAGTGATTACTCAACGCAAGATAATAAACCACTAACCCGCCAGCATGATTTGAGTGAGTACGTTAATTTATTTACGCAAGTGCCAATACCGTTGTGTAATGTATGTATGCTCACCGAGAATATAATCCGTATAAACCAACGTTTTGTAGATGTGTTCGGTTACACTATTGAGGATATTCCAACACTTAATGATTGGTGGCTTAATGCTTACCCAGATCCACATTATCTGATGTGGGTGCGACAAACGTGGCAACAAGCTCTTAGCTTTGCGTTAGAAAATGATACTGATATTGAACCACAAGTTTATTGTGTTACTTGTAAAGATGGCTCCCATATAATGATGGAAATTTCGGGAAGATATTTTAGGCACGAATTTTTAGCTATATTTAAGGATGTAACACAGCATTTAGCTGCTGAAGATACACTTCGAGACATGGCATTTTTAGACTCATTAACACAAATTGCCAATCGACGTTGTTTTGATGAGAAGTTGGCCAATGAACTTGAATTAATGAATAAAAAAATAAAGCCGTTATCAATGATCTTAATCGATATTGATTATTTTAAGCAATACAACGATAACTACGGTCATATTAAAGGCGATGAATGCTTGTATCAAATTGCACAATGTATTGCAGTGGCCACGATGAATCACGAAAAGGACTTTGTTGCCCGTTTTGGCGGTGAGGAATTTGTGGTGTTACTGCCAGAGGCTGATCCGAAAAAGGCTTTACATAGTGCATTACAAATCCAGCAAGCAGTTAATCAATTAGCTATTAAGCATGAATATACAGATATTGGCTATATAACACTAAGCATGGGCATTAAAACTTTGCATAATCCCCAAACTGGCGATTATATCTATTTTGCTGATGCGGCAGATAAAGCTTTGTACCAAGCAAAAAGACAAGGGCGTAATTGTATCGTTGTTAGTGAAGATTGATACAAAAAATCAGCTGAGCGCTACTAGGCATATTTGAAATAGCTGCGCTCAAGCACAGCTATAGTTCATCTGCGATTATTTTAAAATGGCCATTATCAATTCCTTTTAACGTATAGTCACCAATACGATAGCGGATTAAACGTAAAGTAGGGTGGCCAATATGTGCTGTCATTCTTCTTACTTGGCGATTACGTCCTTCGGTAAGGGTAATACTGAGCCAACTGGTTGGAATGTTTTTTCGCTCTCTAACGGGAGGATTACGTGGCCATAAAGTTGGCTCATCTATGCGTTTAACAACGGCTGGTAATGTTAATCCGTCTTTGAGCTCGACGCCTTGGCACAGTTGTTTAATTGCTGCATCAGTTGGTTCACCTTCAACTTGTGCCCAGTAAGTTTTACTGGTTTTTTTGTTTGGCGCTGTTAAAGTGTTTTGTAATTTCCCACAATTAGTGAGCAATAGCAGGCCCTCACTGTCTCTATCTAATCGTCCTGCAGCATATACATCTTTAATGGTAATAAAGTCAGCTAAGGTTTGTCTGTTTGCTTCATCAGTAAACTGGCACAGCACATCAAATGGTTTATTAAATAAGACAATTTTTCGCTCACTGGCGGCAATGGCTGGTTTTATCTCGCGCTTTATTGAGTTATTCACTTTTTTGGTTGTAATTGCACCGCGATTATAGCTACGGCCGCTATTTCGGCGTTTTGCTGTATTATTTGGTTTAGCTATTGTCATTGCTAGATGCACCGTGCGGGTTTTGGTAAGCCAGCAATTTTAGTTGCTTGCTTAGCTGGGCCTTTAGGAAAAAGAGTATACAGATAAATACTATTGCCTTTATCTTCACCCAGTGCTTTTGCCATTGCTTTAACTAACATTCTTATTGCTGGGCTGGTGTTGTACTCCAAATAAAAATTACGCACAAAATGAATCACTTCCCAGTGTTGGGAGGTTAATTCAATGTTTTCTTGCTCGGCAATAACGCAGGCTAATTGTTCACTCCATAACGAGTGATCAAGTAAGTAACCTTGTTTATCCGTGTCGATAATTTGATTATTAAATTCAAGCATGTATTACCACGTAATAGAGTGAGATGTTGCTAATGTTAGTGCGACAAAGTCGTCATAACTAAGCGAGTGATCGGGCTGATTGATTGTGATATCTCGTACCTTGGCGTCATCAGCAAGTATTAATAAGTGCGTTGCAAGCTGTCTAAATTGGGCAATCGCAAAGCATGCGTCACTTAATAATAATACTTTGTCTGCTGACTGGATCAGGTTAACTAATTGATCCGTGTTGTAATAGCCAAGTGGCTTGGAAAATATGTGTAAAGTGCTCATAAGTTCACTATGTGTTGTTGCTGGGCTATAAGTTGAGTTTGCTGCTGATAATTAAGCGCTTTTACTTCTACTAACAAGTTATGTTTATCAAGGCCATACTCGAGCAGAGACTTTTCACATACATAAATGTTTTCAACATCGTAAATTTCTAGCGTTCTGATGGTCTTAAAGTAGTTCTTTAAACCTATATGCTCAGGTTGTTGATGTTTTTTTAGGGCTAGTACCGCAGGGCCGCTAAATAACCAACTAATATTTTGCTCAACAGCAGCGAATATTAATGTCATATCTAATGCATCACGAATATGTAAATCATCGAAAGGACTATGGTGGCTTAAAACTAATACATTGATCATTTAAATTGCACCCATTTATCCGCATCACTGGCAAGCATTGCAAACTCAGCTAACCCTGCGACTGCAAAAACACCGGTATTATTTATATCAAGGCCACGCTTTTCGGCAGCAGTAACACACAACATAAGATGAATCCCTTGCTCATGTAATTGTTGCCATAAAGCATTAATCGCTAATTCATCAGCTGCCAAATCTAGTTGCTCGCTGGCATGAAAAACGCCGTTTTGATACAAAAAAATGGCATCAATGTTATGCCCTTGTGTTAAACATGCTTGTGCAAATTTAACCAAACGTTGCGTGGTATCATGATCCGATGGTGCGCTGTGCAGAGAAAGTACAAATCGTGCCAAAACTATTCCAATAAAAAAGCCCCTAAAGAGGGGCTATTTTAACAGAACTATTTAATTAGTCATTATTTGCGCCAAGCAGTGCAAGCAATGAAGTAAACAAGTTATATACACTTAAATATAAAGAGACTGTAGCGCGAATATAGTTTGTTTCGCCACCGTTGATGATGCGGCTTGTATCAAACAAGATTAAGCCAGACATGATCAATACAACCGCTGCATTTAATACCATAAACATTAGCGAGCTGCCGATGAAGATATTAACAATGCTGGCCACAATCACAACAATAAGGCCTACCGTTAAAAAACCGCCCATAAAAGAGAAGTCTTTTTTAGTATTTAGTGCATACGCAGACAAACCAAAGAAAATCAGTGCAGTTGAACCTAACGCTTGCATGATAAGCATTGGGCCATTTGGCATCGCTGCATAATGGTTAAGTAACGGACCAAGTCCCGCACCCATTAAACCCGTAAAAGCGAATACCCATGCAACGCCTGACGCGCTTTCGGCTTTTTTATTTACAACAAATAAAAGGCCAAATGAAATAAGAGTAAAAACTAACCCCATAAAATAAGGTAGTTGTAATGCCATTGAGATACCAGCCGTCACAGCACTAAATGCTAATGTCATGGCCAATAAGAAATAGGTGTTTTTAAGTACCTTGTTTGTTTCAATGGTCGACATAACCGGTCTAGCGGTATTGTACGAATGATTAAATGCCATTTTAGAGCTCCTTTAGAAACCTATTGTAAGTTCCGATAATTAAACTGAAGTTAGATTACCAAGACTTCTATATTTGGGCAAACCTTTGTAGTTCAATAGACCGATAATTAAAAAGAAAAGTTCAATTTAGTGTGAATTTTACTCAGTGGTGAGTTAAGAATATACAAATCAATGGTTTTTTAAGCACTTGAACACTTTTTTGAAAAAAAAGCTTCACAAAGAGCACTGCCTTCTCTATTATGCAGGCCGTGCGGAGAGATGGCAGAGTGGTCGAATGCACCGGTCTTGAAAACCGGCAGGGGTTTATAGCCCCTCTAGGGTTCAAATCCCTATCTCTCCACCACCTAATTAAAATAATTGCGAGTACACTCTTATTCGTGATTTATAAATGTTTCGGAGAGATGGCAGAGTGGTCGAATGCACCGGTCTTGAAAACCGGCAGGGGTTTATAGCCCCTCTAGGGTTCAAATCCCTATCTCTCCACCATATAAAATAGCCCGCTAAATTAGCGGGCTTTTTTGTGCCTAAGTTTTATGTAGTTATTTAATTACGACCATAGTCTCTATTTCGATGTTGTAAAACATCATGCATTCTTAGTATTTATTCAGGTATGATTTTAAGGACGCATTATGAAACATCGGCTTGCAAAAAGTGTTGGGTTATCATTACTTTCACCTGTGATCATTGGTAGTGTGTTAGGAGTTTATTATGCATTAACGCTCAATACCGATCCGCTGACTACCTTTTTCCAGTTACTTATGAGTGCGATAGCTAACGCGCATATTGTCGGTTTAACCATGGCTGCTTTTGTAGTACCCGGATATTTATTGATGTACAAGTACGCGAAAGTTAATTATTCGGGAGTACTGACATTAGGTTTACTCGGTGGTGCAATTTTTAGTTACTTACTCAGTGCAACAGGTGGTATGGTCTTTTTAATTAATACCGCGATGTCAGCTTTAGCGGCGGGACTGTTTTTATATGGATTAAGGTTAGGTGCGATAAAACAACAGCCTCCTCAATAGCAGAATTATTAACCAAGCTTGCTGAAAATTAGGGCAAATTGCTTTTTTTTGCCCTGAAAAGGTTTCAATTATTGGCGACAAAGAGTACCTTTAGCTACTGTATGTTTGATAAGAAGTAGTTTGGTATGCAAAAGCAAGAATTTTACCAGTCATTAGTTAAACAAACTGAATCGCTAATTACTGGTGAACCTAACATTATTGCCAATATGGCGAATATTAGCGCGCTGTTATTTACGTCACTCGATGATGTAAATTGGGCTGGTTTTTATTTGATGGATTCACCAACTGAATTAGTACTTGGTCCGTTTCAAGGTAATCCTGCATGTATCCGAATTCCTGTCGGAAAGGGGGTCTGTGGAACTGCCGCTGCAACTGCGCAAACTCAACTTGTTGAAGATGTACATGCATTTGCAGGCCACATTGCCTGTGATGCGGCGTCAAACTCTGAAATAGTAATACCTATCCACAAAAATGGTGAGGTATTTGCTGTATTAGATATCGACAGCCCAAGTATTGCTAGGTTTGATGCTGATGATAAGCAAGGTTTAGAAGCACTCATCGCGTGCTTTGAGGCAACTATTGCATGAAAGACTTAGTAAATGTACAGGATTATCTGTTTGCCATCACTGATGTAGGTGATTGGGAAGGGGATGAAGAGCATGTAGCGGAAACGCTCAACGATTTAATCCACATTGCATGGGATCGTCTTCCTGATGATACTGAATGTGAATTAATTGATGAAATTATAAATGGTATTTGGGAACACCTTCGAGGTGATATGGCTGTAATTGAAGCCGACTTTGAAGAGCTGGTCGACTGGGTAACACACTACGTCGATTCGTCCCTTGATGAAAAGATGTGAAAAATAGGTTCTAAAATGGAAACCACAAACAAGCTAAAAGATATTAATGAAGTGTTGGAATTTTTATATCAAGAATTTCCGCAATGTTTTAAACAAAAAGACGGCATCAAGCCGCTGAAAGTAGGTATCTTTAAAGATATCGCTGAGCGAATTGAAGGTTCTGAAAAAGTTAGTAAGACGCAAGTACGTCAAGCACTGAGAAAATATACGTCTAACTGGCGTTATTTAGAAGCCGTGACTAAGTCTGAATTTCGTATTGATCTTGATGGAAATCAAGATGCTAAAGTGGAACAAGAGCACATTGATCATGCTCAAAAAGCACTTGAAGAAAGTCGTGCGAAAATGGCTAAACGTAAAAAGTCACAACGTCCACGTAATGATTCAGACACAAAATCTTACAAAAAGAAACCAGGCCAATTCGCTAAACCAGGCGATAAAAACGCTAAAGTTAATGCCACACCAGCAAAAGCTGCGCCGGTTAAACGTTCAGGTAAAATTGAACCTTTACCAGCAAGTGAGGTCAAGGTTAATAACAAAGTTAAAGTTAAACTTGGCCAAGCCCTTGTTAATGCAGTAATCACTGAAGTGAACAAAGAAGACGTTCATGTAGAGTTGGTAACTGGCATGCAAGTTAAAACTAAAGCAGACAGCCTGTACATTATTTAAGCTGCATATAAATTAAGGAGTTGTGTATGAGTCAGAAGTTTAAGCTCATTCCGTTAGTTGCCGCCCTGTATTCAGGTTTATTATTTGCATCAGATATTGCTGATGTTAATGATGTAGTTACAGCAAAAGACTTGCCAGTACTTACGCAAGAGAGTCAGCATAGTACGGCTAGCAAACGGGTGACAAACTTATTTACTCGTGCACATTATAAACCAATTCGTTTTGATGACGCACTTTCAAGTAAAGTGTTTGACCGTTATATCGAATCCCTTGATTTTAATAAAAGCGTCTTTTTGGCTGCGGATATTGCCTCATTTGAGCAATACCGCAACCAATTTGATAATGCATTAACGACCGGTAAACTTGATTTTACCTTTGATATTTTCAACCTAAGCATGCAGCGTCGTTTTGAGCGTTATGAGTATTCTTTAAAGTTACTTGAAACACCAATGACCTTTGATAAGGCTGATGAATATTACTTTGATCGTGAAGATGCTGATTGGGCAAAAACGCAAGCTGAGTTAGACGAGCTTTGGCGTGAACGTGTAAAATATGATGCACTACGATTAAAAATGACCGGCAAAGATTGGCCTGGTATCAAAGAATTATTAACTAAGCGTTATCACAATGCACAAAAACGTTTAGTGCAAACCAATAGTGAAGATGTATTTCAGATCGTAATGAACTCTTTTGCGCGAAGTATTGAAGCACATACCTCCTATTTATCGCCACGCAGAGCTGAGCAGTTCAAAATGGACATGGATCTTGAACTAGAAGGTATTGGTGCAGTACTTAGCTACGACGAAGACTACACGGTTATTCGCAGCTTAGTTCCAGGCGGACCTGCTGATAAATCGGAGCAAATTAAAGCTGACGACCGTATTATCGGCGTTGCTCAAGACAAAGAAGAATTTGTTGATGTCATTGGCTGGCGTTTAGATGACGTTGTTGATTTAATCAAAGGACCAAAAGGCACTAAGGTGCGGTTACAATACTTAAAAGGTGCTGATGATCATGGCGCGCCTAAAGTAGTTGAAATTATTCGCGATAAAATTCGCCTCGAAGATAGAGCGGCAAAATCAGAAGTATTCAAAGCAAAATATTCTGATTTAACCAGCAAAATAGGTGTTATTGAGATCCCTGGTTTCTATAACAACTTGTCTAAAGACGTTAAAGTAGAATTGGCGAAATTAAAAGAAGCCAAAGTAGATGGCATTATAATTGACCTACGCCAAAATGGTGGTGGTTCATTATATGAAGCAACACAACTATCTGGTTTGTTTTTTGACCAAGGTCCAGTGGTACAAATTCATACTCTAAATAATCGCATTGAAGAGCAAAAAGACCGCGATGGTGTTACGTTTTACGACGGCCCCCTAACAGTACTTGTTGATCGGTACAGCGCATCTGCCTCTGAGATTTTTGCTGCAGCGATGCAAGACTATGGTCGAGCAGTAATAATTGGTGAGCAAACGTTTGGTAAAGGCACTGTGCAACAGCATAAGGGCTTAGGCCGTGCTTACGATTTATACGATAATCCACTTGGCAGTGTGCAATATACGATTGCAAAGTTCTATCGTATCAATGGTGGTAGTACACAGCATAAAGGTGTGATCCCAGATATTTCATTCCCATCAGCAATTGATCCAGCGGAATGGGGTGAAAGCCAAGAGGATAATGCATTACCGTGGGACAGTATCGTACGCGCCAAATATAACTCGGTTGATGACTTACACCCAGCTATTGCTTACTTAAGCAAAGCGCATGCTGAACGCATTAAATCAGAACCTGAGTTTAACTATGTTTTTCAAGATATTACGCGTTATAAAGAAGAGAAAGACCGGAAAACTATTTCTCTTGTAGAAGCGCAGCGTATTAAAGAAAAAGACGATGGTGAAGCGCGTGCATTAGCTCGTACTAATGAAAGGCTTACTCGTTTAGGTGAAAAACCAATCGAGAGCTTGGATGATGCGCCTGATGTCTTAGACGACTTAGATCCATTCTTAGAAGAAGCTGCATTAATTACCCAAGATTATATCAAGTTTGGTCGTGTAGCTAAGAAATAACTTGTTTTACAGGTTAATAAAAAAGGCGCTTTGGCGCCTTTTTTGCTGCCTAAAACTCTTGATATTGCTATAATTACTGATTAAACGCTGACAAAAGTAAGTAACTTAGTTAGGCTAAGCGTCGCGTCTGTGCTAAAAAATAATAATTAAACGCGCATAAAAATGCGCGTAGGAGTCTTAATTTTGAATTCACAAAAAGAAAAACCCATCCTACAGGCCAGCTTTTTCGATGCCTTGATCCCAATTTCTGTACTGATTTGTTTATTAGGTGCTGCGGTCTATTTATTTGGCGATAGTTCGTCATCAGGGCCGAATCAAATTGCGCTACTGTTTGCTACATTTACAGCTGCACTTATTGGCCTTAAAAATGGCTATACTTGGAAAAAACTTGAACAAGCGATGATAGAGGGGATCACTCTATCTTTGGGCGCTATATTAATTTTGTTAATGGTTGGCGCGCTGATCGGCACTTGGCTGCTGTCAGGCACTGTACCGACGCTTATTTATTATGGTTTACAGGTAATTAATCCTAGTTGGTTTTACGCAGCAAGCTGTTTAATTTGTGGCATTGTAGCAATGAGTATTGGTAGCTCTTGGACCACGGCGGCGACAATAGGTGTAGCGCTACTCGGTGTTGCTACTGGCCTTGGATTAGAGCAAACAGTAACGGCCGGTGCCGTAATATCTGGGGCTTACTTTGGCGATAAACTCAGTCCACTGTCTGAAACAACAAATTTAGCTCCTGCGGTTGTGGGAGCTGATTTATTCGAGCATATTCATCATATGCTATGGACGACTGTACCAAGTTTTGTGATTGCACTAATCATCTTTATTTTTATGGGCTTTAATGCCACAGCGTCAAGTGAGGCTGGGCGTATTGATGAAATAACCGCTATTCTACAACAAAATTTTAATATAGGTTTAGAGATGCTGGTGCCACTGATTGTTTTGCTGGTGTTAGCAATTAAAAAAATGCCTGCATTTCCGGCAATTTCAATCGGTGCGGTACTTGGTGCAGTATGGGCAATGATTTTTCAATCAGACCTAATTGCAACACAAATTGATGGCTCTCAGGGGCAAATTGTCGGTTATTTTAAATTGGTTTGGAGTACATTTTTTGATGGCTTTAGTATCCTGACAGGCGATGAAAAAATGGACTCTTTACTCAGTGGTGGTGGGATGTCTGGCATGTTAACCACAACGTGGCTGATCATGACGGCATTGATGTTTGGCGCCATTATGGAAAAAACAGGTTTATTAGATATTTTTGTAAAAAGTATTCTTAAAATTGCGAAAAGCACTGGCTCTTTAATTACTGCTACTATTGCGACCTGTATTGGTACCAATGTAATTGCTGCAGATCAGTATATCGCTATTGTGGTCCCTGGTCGGATGTTTAAAGAAGAATATGCAAAACGTGGTTTGAAACCTGTTAATTTATCAAGAACATTAGAAGATGGCGGGACGATAACCAGTCCTCTGATCCCTTGGAATACCTGTGGTGCATATATGCAAAGTGTATTACTGATCAACCCATTTGATTATGCGCTATATGCATTTTTTAATCTTATTAATCCATTACTAGCTGTTATTTATGCTTACCTAGGCATTAAAATTTTACGTATTAAGCCAAAACAATAGCCATAAATTATACGCTCCTCTGTCAAGAGGAGCCACTTTGGAGTTTCACATGACTGCATTAAAAAAACCTCAAGCACAGTATCTTAAAGATTACCAAGCTCCACCATTTTTAATTGATCACATTGATTTGACCTTTGATTTATTGCCGTTAAACACCCGTGTTACGAGTGTTATGACGATCACGAAAAAAATAGCTGGTGTGGCAGATTTAGTGCTTGATGGCATTGATTTGACGCTGATCTCAATTACTGTAGATAACAACGCATATACAGATTATGACCTACGTGATGAGCAGCTTGTGATCCATAATTTACCAGCGCAATGTCAGCTTACAATCGTTAATGAAATAGCGCCAAAAACTAACACATCTTTAGAAGGTTTATATCTATCTGGCGGTGCGTATTGTACACAATGTGAAGCGCAAGGTTTTAGAAAAATAACCTATTATCTTGACCGCCCAGACGTACTTGCAAGCTTTGACGTGACGATTATTGCTGACGAGCAGTTTACTCATTTATTATCAAATGGTAATAAATTAGCGGAAGGTAAATTAGACAATGGCCGTCACTTTGCAAAATGGCAAGACCCATTCAAAAAGCCAAGTTACTTGTTCGCACTTGTTGCAGGGGACTTTGATGTACTTGAAGATACCTTTGTTACGCAAAGTGGTCGTACAATAGATTTAGCCTTGTTTGTTGATAAAGGGAATTTACCGAAAACCCCTCATGCGATGGCATCACTTAAAAAATCAATGCGGTGGGATGAGCAGCGTTTTAATCTTGAGTATGATTTAGATATTTACATGATCGTTGCTGTGGATTTTTTCAATATGGGCGCGATGGAAAATAAAGGTCTTAATATTTTCAACTCTAAATGTGTGTTGGCGAATCAAGAAACCGCCACTGATAAAGATTATCACACCATAGAGTCAATCGTTGGCCATGAGTATTTTCATAATTGGACAGGAAACAGAGTGACTTGTCGTGATTGGTTTCAACTGTCGTTAAAAGAAGGCTTAACAGTTTTTCGTGATCAAGAGTTTAGCAGTGATTTAGGCTCGCGGGCACTGAATCGTATTGATGCGGTTAAAGTAATGCGTACTCATCAATTCAGTGAAGATGCCGGTCCTATGGCACATCCGATCCGTCCTGAACAAGTGATTGAGATGAATAACTTCTATACAGTAACTGTGTATGACAAAGGCGCTGAAGTTATCCGTATGATGCACACGTTATTGGGAGAAGAAAAGTTCCAGCAGGGCATGGCACTTTATTTTCAGCGTCATGATGGGCAAGCCGTCACCTGTGATGATTTTGTTGCGGCTATGAGTGATGCCTCAGGTATCGATTTAACTCAGTTTAAACGTTGGTATAGCCAAGCTGGCACACCTCGGCTAATCGTAAAACAAGAGTTTGATAAGCTCAATGGTACTTTTTCACTGCATATAGAGCAGCTGGCACCGCTTAATCAGCCAGAAAATGCGCCATTACATATCCCATTTGCTATCGAGCTACTTGATCAACAGGGCGAGTCTGTCCCTTTACAGTTTGAAGGACAGCCACTTGATCATGTCTTAGATGTCACAACAGCGCAGCAAACGTTTAGCTTTGATGGTTTAACCGCGAAGCCTGTAGCGGTGCTACTAGAGGATTTCTCTGCGCCGTGTATTGTTGAGCAACAAAATACAGCCACTGAATTATTACACATTATGCGCTTTGCGCGCAGTGACTTTTCGCGTTGGGATGCTCAACAACAATTATTCATTGGGGCAGTTAAAGGGGCCATTACAACACCTGAAAATAATCAATTGGATCCAGCAATTATTTCTGCATTACGTAGTTTATTAGTTGAGCAGGAGGGAGATTTAGCTTTAATTGCGGAATTATTAAAGCTGCCTAGTTTTGATACCCTCGCAGCTGAGTTTAATGTGATCCCTGTGGATCAATTGGTTGCAGTGACAAATCAGTTTGAGTTACAAATTGCTCAGCAATTGCGTAGTGAGCTCTTAGACTGTTATCAAAGTTTAATTGATGACGGCTCTGTAAGTGCAACAGCTGTCGCTATACGTGCATTAAAAGGTATGTGCTTACATTATTTGGCAAAAATTAATGAGCTTGATATTAATCAACTCCTTGTTAGTACTGCTAATTCACACAATATGACCAATGTACTCGCCGCGCTCAGTGCAGTGGTAAAAGCTGACAATCCCTTAGCAAAAGAGTTGTTAAACCAATTTGACAGTCAGTGGCGCCATGATGTGTTAGTGATGGATAAGTGGTTTGCATTGCAAGCAATGCAAGGTGGCGATGACGCCATTACTAATATCAAAAAATTATATGATCATCCTTGTTTTGATTTTTCAAACCCAAACCGCGTCAGGGCGTTAGTGGGCAGTTTTAGCCATTTTAATACCGAACAGTTTCACCGTGAAGACGGCACAGGTTATCAATTGCTAGGTGACTTATTAGTTAAGCTTAATGCAATCAACCCTCAAAATGCATCACGTATGTTAACGCCATTTATGTCATGGCGTAGATACGATGAAGTACGTTCGGTTGCTATCAAAGCTCAGCTGCAACGTCTTGCTTTGCTTGATAATTTAAGTGACGACTTGTATGAAAAAGTTGATAAAGCACTACAATAAATTATGGTCGAATATTATTTTTTACTGAACTTAACTTACAAACAGTGCATGGATTACTATGAAGGTAAGTATACATCAGTTCAAGTAATTGAAGATGGTGGCAAAAAAGTACGTTTTGCGGCCAGCCATTTGCGTCCTTTTATTTCTTCTTTAGGAGTAAGAGGGCGCTTTCGACTTTTGCTTACCCCAGAGCATAAATTTTTACGTTTGGAACGTGTTGCCTAAAACAATATTTTAAAATAATCACTTATAATATTATTTTTTTGTTAATTCGATTTGTCCTATTGTTAATTTACGTGTATAAATTATCTGGTAGGACGTCTTACCATTAGGTGAACGTCAACTAAACAGAAAAATTATGACCGATTGAACGCGTTCTATTTGTAATTTCTTTATTTCGCTTCTATCGTTACGACTACACTAAAAACAATAACTTGATCACAAAATTACCCGCGACAGGGGGACACACAATGATAAGAAGATCGCTTTTTGTTAAAAATAAACTAGTACTAGGCATCGCAGCCGCTACTTTAGGGTTATCAGCAGCACCAACACAGGCTGCAACATTTGAGGCCGGAGGGTTTGATATAACCTTCGACTCGACTTTCTCTTATGGGCAAAGTATTCGTGTTGAAGACCGAAACTTTAACTTAATAGGGAAAAGTAATAACCCGTCTTTTGATTGGACAGGCTACAACTCCGTTTTAAATCCTATTTATTCAGCGCAAGATGTCTGGGCCCAACCTGGCTCTTACTCTAATAACGGTGACGCTGGGGATTTGAACTTTGATAGTGGTGAGTCTTTTTCAAAGCTGTTGAAAGGGACACACGATTTATCGATCAACAAAGATAACTACGGCCTTTTCACCCGTTTTATGTATTTTTATGATTTTGAATTGATGGATGGCGATCGCGCCTATGTTAATCCAACTTCAGGCCAAGGAGTTGATCCTTGTGATGATAAAGACACTAAAAAACAAAGCTGCGCAGATATTCGTCTATTAGATGCTTACGTATGGGCCAACTTTGATTTGAATGAGGGTAATAATCCACTTTCTATTCGCCTTGGCCAACAAGTTATAAACTGGGGTGAAAGCACATTAATTTCTCACGGTATTAACGTAAATCCGGTCGATATTGACCGATTAAAAGCGCCTGGTGCCGAGTTAAAAGAAGCCTTTATTCCAGTTGGTATGTTATGGGCATCTTTAGGGATCACTGAAAATGTGACTTTGGAAGGCTTTTACCAGTACCAATGGCATGAAACACGCTTACCTGCAGCTGGTACGTATTTTTCAACCAATGACTTTGCCGCAGAAAATGGTTATCAGCAAAATGTACAGCTTGGTTTTACCTCTAACCCTGATATCGATTTAGCGTTTTTAACTGATAGCTTAAATAACTTGATGACCACCTTTGGTCAAGCTGCTGCCGCTAAAGGGATCGATCCTGCAAGCCCTGAAGGTAAAGCGTTATTAGCACAAACTTATCTAGCGTACCCTACTAAAGTCGCGCTTAAAGGCAAAGGAGGGGATGGTAAAACTGAGCCTGATGATGGTGGCCAATATGGTTTACGTTTAGGTATGTTTTTACCAGAGTTTAATGACACTGAGGTTGCACTTTATCATGTAAACTACCATAGTCGTCGCCCGCTTATCTCTGGTCGCGTATCTAACTTTACACAAGCCTCAATGGCTCAAGATTTAGCCATGTTAGCAACGACTAAAATCACTTCTGACAATGTCTCTGATTTAAAAGCATTTGCTAAAGCAACCAATGAGTATCCAGAAGATATTAAACTGTATGGGTTAAGCTTTAATACATCAATTGGTGAAACAGCGTTTGCTGGTGAGTTCACCTTCCGTGAAGACGAACCATTACAAATCGATGACGTAGAATTGCTTTATGCTGCTATGCCTGAGCAGTTAGCGGTAGCGGGGCTTCGTCCTGAGTTTGCAGGTATTTCACAAATGAGCCCGGGTGACGCAATTAGCGTTGTAGGACCTGGCGAATTAGCAAAAGGTTATATTGAGCGTAATACTAGCCAATTGCAGTTTACAGCAACACATTTATTTGGCCCATCACTTTGGGCTGATAGCTGGGCTGTTGTGGGTGAAATTGGTGGTGTGCACATTAATAACATGCCTGAATATGATGAAATGCGTTTAAATGTATCAGGCACTGGTCGAAGCGGTATTATGACTGGACCAGGTACCGATGATTACTCAACACTTCATATGGCTTTATCAAATGGGCCAGAGCAAAAAGAGTTTGCATCAGCATCATCGTGGGGATATCGCTTAATTGCCAAAGGCGATTACTATAACTTCTTCAAAGGAGTTAACTTTTCACCTCGTATTGTATTTTCGCACGATGTAAATGGTAACACACCCGATCCGATGTTCTTATTTATAGAAGATCGTAAGTCACTTGGTGTTACAGCGAACTTTAATTATCAAAATGCATGGTCATTTGACTTTAGCTACAACTCTTTCTGGGGTGGCGGTGATATAAATACTTTCTCAGACCGTGATTTTGTTTCTTTCAATATTAAATATTCAATTTAGGGGTATCATGATGATAAAAAAACCTACCCTCATTGCACTAACGCTATGTAGTTTGTTTTCTACAACAGCGGTCGTTGCCAAAATGACCAGTGAAGAAGTAGCACGTTTAGGTGCAGATCTAACTCCTTTAGGTGCAGAAAAAGCAGGTAATGCTGATGGTTCGATTCCTGCGTGGACAGGTGGTATTACTAAAGCACCGGCAGGTTATACGCCGGGAATGCATCATCCAGATCCGTACGCTGACGACAAAGTACTTTTCACCATTGATAAATCGAATGTTGATAAATACAAAGCAAATTTAAGTCCTGGTCAAGTAGCTCTTTTTGAAGCGTATCCAGATACGTTTAAAATGAATATCTATACTACTCATCGCAGTGCTTCAAACCCACAGTTTGTCTATGATGCGACAAAAAAATACGCACCAACTGCAGAGTTGATAGAAGAAGGTAATGGGATAAAAAATACCGCAATTGGTATTCCTTTTCCTATTCCAAAAACTGGCTTAGAGGCAATTTGGAACCATTTATTACGCTACCGTGGTCTGTCAATTGAGCGTTTTGGCGGTCAAGCAGCTCCTATAGCCTCAGGTTCATATAATTTAGTTGGCTTTGATGAGCAACTGTTAGTTAAGTACTCAGATCCAAAAGCAACACCAGCAGAGTTACAAGAATCTAATATTTTGTTTAAATTTAAACAAAAAGTCACCGAGCCTGCGCGTTTAGCTGGCACGGCGCTATTAGTTCATGAAACCATGGACCAAATTTTAACTCCGCGACAAGCGTGGACTTACAATTCTGGCCAGCGTCGGGTACGCCGCGCCCCTAATGTTGCTTATGATGCACCAGGAACAGCAGCTGATAGCTTGCGTACAACCGATGATTTCGATATGTTTAACGGTTCGCCAAACCGCTACACATGGACGCTCAAAGGTAAGCAAGAGCTTTATGTACCATACAATAGTTATAAGCTACACAGTGATAAGCTACAGTATGACGATATTCTGATGGCCGGTCACATCAACCCGGAACATGTACGTTATGAAAAACACCGTGTTTGGGTTGTAGAAGCAGATCTGAAAGGCGACACTCGTCATATTTATAAGAAGCGCGTATTTTATATTGATGAAGATAGCTGGCAAGTTCAAGTGACGGATATCTATGATAACCGTGACCAAATGTACCGTGTAGCGATGGCTCATACAATTAACTATTACGATGCGCTCACTAACTGGAGTACGTTAGACGTTTACTACGATTTGAATTCACGCCGTTACCTAGCGATTGGTTTAGATAACCAAGAGAAAATGTATGATTTCTCACAATCGTTTAATGATAATGAATTTACCTCAAGTGCACTGCGCCGCGAAGGTCGTTAATACACTCTAAGCACCTGGAATTATCTAGGTGCTTTTTTATTATTTCAAATCGCGTTTGTCACTCTGACACGCACTGGGTCATGACACTAACCGAGTCCCCCGACTGCACGTTATATACCGACAAACACATTCTTTTCAAGGCGATTTTAATTTATGAAGTACATGCTTTATGCAGGTCTTGCCGCTGTGGCGAGCCTTTCAACTCTTTCTATTGCAGCTGAACCACTTGCTGCAATTGTCGCAACTAAAGCAGATAAAACCCTGTTGACTGATATTGAATACACAGGAAAGCAACTGGTCGCTGTTGGAAAACATGGCACTATAATTACCAGCAGTAATGCAAAAAATTGGCAACAAGCGAGCGTTCCAACGCAAGTGTTATTAACGGCGGTTGCTTTTAGTGGCAGTGAACTTGGTTGGGCTTGCGGGCATGATGCGACTATTATTCATACCAATGATGGTGGTGCAAACTGGCAGTTGCAACAAGTGAACACGCAATTAGATAAACCTTGCTTAGATATTTTATTTACCAGTGAACTTCACGGCTTTGCTGTGGGTGCCTATGGTATGTTTTATGAAACCAGTGATGGTGGCAAACATTGGCAAAAGCGTTTTCTGGATTCTTTATTATTTGCAGATGATAGAGATTACTTAAATGATTTAAAAGAATCCGATCCTCAAGGCTATGAAGCCGAAACTGCATCAATATTGCCGCACTTTAATCGTATTGTCGCAACAAAAGATAAACTTATGTTAGTGGGCGAAATGGGTTTGTTAGCGCACAGTACAGACAACGGAAAAACATGGCAACGCGATGAAGAAATCTACCGGGGTTCTTTTTTTGCTTATGCCAGCGATGAACAAGGGCAAGAAATAGTTGCGGGTTTAAGAGGCAATATTTTTAGCCGGCAGGTAGGTGAGCAATGGCAACCAATAAGTAATAATAAAACCGCCACAATCAATAGTATTATCGCTAGCGGTGATAATCAATGGTTGTTACTTGCCAACAGCGGTGTGATTTTCCACTATAAAAATAATCAACTTACTATTGAGCAGTTAGCGGATGGTAAAGCAATTCTTGATGCCGTTATTTTTGAAAATCAATTGGTTATGGCATCAGAAAATGGCATTAAAGTGAAGGGGATGGCTCCATAATGCACACAATCGTCAATTTTTTAGAGAAAGCAGTTTTTCGTCATCGATTAATGATGGTGATAAGTTTTATTTTAATAACATGTTTTTTAGGTTTTAAAGCCACACAAATCCAACTTGATGCTTCATTTAATAAAAATATTCCACTTAATCATGATTATATGAAAGTGTATTTAAAGCATGAAAAGCAATTTGGTGGCGCAAATAGTATTTTGATCTCAGTGTGTGATGATAGCGGTGATATTTTTAATCCTGAGTTTTTCACCCAATTAAAAGCTGTTCATGATCAGTTGTATTTCATTCCTGGGGTGAATCGTCCGTTAGTGAATTCAATTTTTTCACCCAGTGCACGTTTTGTTGAAGTTGTTGAAGACGGCTTTGCGGGGGGGCCAATTATTCCCGCTAATTTTACTGCCGATCAACGAGGTTTAGCCGTTGTTAAAGAGAATATCGAAAAAGCGAAAGTCGTAGGTAGGATGATTGCCTCTGACTATTCGTGTGCGATGGTGACCGCGCAGTTGATGGAAACTGATCCGCAAACGCAAGAAAAATTAGATACGTTAGCGTTTGCACAAAAGCTAGAAAGCGAAATTCGAGAGCCATTGAGCACTGATAAAGTAAGTATCCACATTATTGGTTTTGCCAAAATGGCCGGTGATATTGCTGAAGGTGCGAAAGGGGTTGTGTTATTTTTTGCTATTGCTATCGCGTTTACTTTCATCATGGTGTGGTTATTTTGCGGCAGCATCAAGCTCACTATTTTACCTATAGCCTGTTCAATTATTGCCGTGGTTTGGCAGTTAGGGATATTGTCGAGCCTAGGCTTTGGTCTAGATCCAATGTCGATTCTAGTACCATTCTTAGTGTTCGCAATCGGCGTAAGTCATGGCGTACAGATGATCAATGCAATAGGTAAAAAAGTCGCCGAAGGAAGCAGTAATACGCGTCTTTGCTGTCAGGCTAGTTTTAGATCGCTGTTAATACCCGGTGGTATTGCATTGCTGTCAGACACGGTCGGCTTTTTGACGTTACTAACCATAGATATAGGTATAATTCGTGAACTGGCTATCACAGCAAGTTTAGGTGTGGCTGTTATTATTTTTACTAATTTGATTTTATTGCCAGTATGGGCATCGTATATGCGCTTTGAAAACACAGTTCATATTCAATCAGGCAACAGCGAAAAACCAAACTTACTTGATTCAATTCGTGATCTGTTAGTCAAAGCCACGGATCCAAAATGCGCGAAAATCATTATTGGCTGCACCTTAGTATTGTTTGCTGTAGGTTATTGGCAAGCAGGGAAAATGCATATCGGCGATTTACATGCAGGTGCACCGTCATTGCATCAAGATGCCCGTTATAACCAAGATACCTTTTTAATATCGGACAAATATACAATTTCATCCGATATTCTAAAAGTGATTGTCGAAGCTTACCCTGCAGCATGTACAGAGCACGACGTAATGGATCGCATTAGTCGTTTTCAATATAAAGTTGAAAACTTAGCAGGTGTTCAATCAGCAGTATCCCTAAGCTCAGTAGCGCAGTCGGTTAATGCCGGGTATAACGAAGGTAATTTAAAATGGCAAAGTTTGCCTCGTAATACGGCAAGTTTGGTGCAATCTACCTCACGAGTCGAAACCAGTACCGGTTTACTCAATGGTGATTGTTCAGTTATGCCAGTGATTATCTTTTTAGATGATCATAAAGCGCAGACCATTGAACATATCATTGCCAGTGTTAAGCAATTTGCCATTGAAGAACAAACCGATATGCTGCAGTTTAAGTTGGCCTCAGGGCCTGTCGGCGTCATGGCTGCGACGAATGAATCAGTTTCTGCTGCACAATTACCTATGATGTTATACGTTTATGGTGCAGTTATTATTTTATGCTTGATTAGCTTTAAGAGTGTAAAAGCGACCATAGCGGTAGTGTTACCCTTGTATATTGTATCGACTCTTGCGCAAGCTTTAATGGTACAACTTGAAATCGGTCTGACGGTTTCAACGTTGCCAGTGATTGCACTAGGTGTAGGTATTGGGGTGGATTATGGGATTTATATTTTGTCATCGATGATGGGGCAATTAAAGCAAGGTGTTGCCTTACCAGTGGCGTATCGTAATGCACTCGTTGAGCGTGGTAGTGCGGTGTTATTTACCGGTATCACGTTAGCTATTGGTGTGAGCACCTGGATTTTCTCTGATCTTAAGTTCCAAGTGGACATGGGAATATTGTTAACCTTCATGTTTTTAGTCAATATGCTTGGCGCAGTATTACTTTTACCAGCAATTGGTAGTTTGATCTGGACTGACCAGAAAAAATAATGTGAATAATTTTGCTCCTAAATGGCCTGTAAAGGCCATTTATATCTATAATTTGTGAATAGATGACCAAATAACTGAAATGCTTAAAATGTTTTCATCGAAAGGGCTGTTTATTAATTTTAAAAGGGTTAGAATTTGCCTGACTCCACACAATAAATTGCTGTACAAATTTTCCATCTAAGTAGGTGGTATAGATTTAAGGAACATGTAATGACACGAAATGAAGGGCAAGCCTCGGTTATCTTAGATAATGTCTGTAAGCTGATCCAGAAAAAAGTTCACGCTGATAATGTGTTACTCGTTGAGAAATTCGCCAAATCCTTGTACAGCAATATGTCTAAAGAAGATTTGGCACATCGCAATGATAGTGACTTATATGGCGCTGCACTTAGCCTATGGAACTCGCTAGAAAAAAATACCTCTGATGATGCGGTGATCCGCGTTTTCAATCCTGAAGTAGCAAAAGATGGCTGGCAGTCATCACACACAATCGTCGAAATTATCGCTAAAGATATGCCATTTTTAGTTGATTCTGTTCGTATGGCGATGACCCGCGAAAATATCGCATCTCATTTGCTATTACACAGCCCACTTAAGATTCAACGCGATAAAAACGCTAAAATTTCGGCTTTATCAAATTTAAAAGCCGAACAAGAGTCTAGCTCTACAAAAACAGTGTTTTTTATCGAAATTGATCGCCAAACAGATTCTTCAGTGATTGACTCGTTCAAAAAAGAGCTTGAGTCAGTGTTGAACGATGTGTCTACTGCGGTAGAAGATTGGCAACCGATCCGCAAAAAGTTAATTGCGGTCAGTAAAGAATTACCAAAACGTAACCATAACAACAATGCAAGTGAAGTCGCAGAGACTGTTGAATTCTTAGATTGGTTAGTAAAAGATAATTTCACATTAATGGGCTATCGCCAATACGATTTGTCGCCAGTACAAGGCGATTACCAGCTCAAAGGTAAAATCGAGAGCAGCTTAGGTTTAATGAAGAATTCAACCGAAGAGCATTCTCGCCTGTTATCTGAATTACCAGAAGTTGCCCGTCAAGAAGCCCGTAGCAATAACCTGTTGATCCTTACAAAAACCAATTCGTTATCACGCGTACACCGCCCAGCATACATAGATTATGTAGGGATTAAACGTTTTGATGATGAGGGGAATGTGATTGGCGAAGACCGTTTCATCGGGTTGTTTTCATCAAGTTTTTATAACAACAGCGCCGCTGATGTGCCAGTTTTAAAAAGTAAAATAAATCGCATCATGGAAATGTGTGATTTTGCCAAAGGCACTCATGCTTATAAAGCGGTATTAAATATTCTTGAAACCTATCCGCGTGATGAACTTGTTCAGGCCCGTGAAAGCGAGTTACTTGAAGTTGCAATGGGTGTTTTACAAGTACAAGAGCGCGATATGTGTCGCTTATTTGTGCGTAAAGATGCCTATGGTCGTTTTTTCTCTTGCATGGTCTATGTACCACGTGAGCGTTATAACACAGCGCTGCGCCGTGAAACACAAGATATTTTAGGCAATGCATTTAATTCAGACGATAAAGTCGAATTTACTACCTTCTTCTCTGAGTCTACACTGGCGCGTACTCATTATACCGTGCGTGTGACTGACAACAATATAGAATATAACGTGAAAGACATCGAAAATAATTTAGTAGAAGCCGCTCGTACTTGGGAAGATAAATTACAATCAGCACTGTTAGAGTCTGCGGGTGAAGCACGTGGTAACGAATTAAACCGCAAATATTGTAATGCGTTTGCTCGTTCATACAAAGATGAAGTACTGCCAAGTGCCGCTGTTGTTGATATTGAAAAGCTTGAACTATTGAATGACGATAACAAGCTTGAAATGTTGTTTTACCGTCCGCAAGAAGAAGCGAACAGCAACATTGTACGTCTGAGCTTATTCCACAAAGATGAGCCAATCCATTTATCAGACGTTATGCCAATGCTTGAAAACTTTGGCTTGCGCGTCATTGGTGAAACGCCTTATTCAGTTAAAACCAGCGATGGCCGTATCAACTGGATCATGGATTTCTCAATGCTACTTGATAGCAAAGGCATTGCAGATTTCGATAAAGTATCAGCACGTTTTCGTGCCGCACTTACTAGTGTGTGGAGTAACCGTTTAGAAAATGACGGCTTTAACCGTTTAGTGTTAATGGGTGGCTTAACTGGTCGCGAAGCGTCAATATTACGCGCTTATGCAAAATACATGCGCCAAGTTGGGGTTACTTTCTCGCAAACCTACATCGAGAGCACATTAGCTAATTACCCGCACATTGGTTCGCAAATTGTTAATTTATTTGCTAAAAAGTTCTCTGTTAAAAGCCCTGCTAGTGTTAAAACGCTTGATAAGCTAATTACACAAATTTATGTAGAACTTGAAAACGTTGCTAACTTAGATGATGACCGTATTATTCGTTTATACGTCGATATGATCATTGCTACGCTGCGTACTAACTACTTCCAAAAAGATGGCATAGGTCAGTTTAAGTCTTATGTGTCGTTCAAAGTAAATCCAAGCTTAATTCCAGATATGCCATTGCCATTACCGGCATTTGAAATATTTGTTTATTCTCCACGTGTAGAAGGTGTGCATTTACGTGGTGGTAAAGTTGCGCGTGGTGGCCTGCGTTGGTCAGATCGTCGTGAAGATTTCCGAACTGAAGTACTTGGTCTAGTTAAAGCACAACAAGTAAAGAATACAGTTATTGTACCTGTAGGCTCAAAAGGCGGCTTTGTTTGTAAACAACTGCCAACGGATCGTGACGCATTCTTCAAAGAAGGCCAAGAGTGTTACAAAATCTTCATTCGTGGTTTATTAGATATCACAGATAACATTATCCAAGGCGAAATTGTGCCGCCGGTTGATGTAACTCGTCATGATGAAGATGATGCATATTTGGTTGTAGCAGCTGATAAAGGTACAGCTACTTTCTCTGATATTGCCAATGGCATTGCCAATGAATATAACTTCTGGCTAGGTGATGCATTCGCATCAGGTGGTTCAGTAGGTTATGACCATAAGAAAATGGGTATTACAGCCAAAGGTGCATGGGAATCGGTTAAACGTCATTTCCGCGAAATGGACATTGATACACAAACAACTGATTTTACGGTAGTTGCAATTGGTGATATGGCTGGGGATGTATTTGGTAATGGTATGTTGTTATCCAAGCATATCCGTTTACAAGTGGCATTTAACCACATGCATATCTTTGTTGATCCAAACCCAGATTCAGCGACGTCTTACCCAGAACGCGAGCGCCTGTTTAATTTACCTCGTTCATCGTGGGAAGACTACAACAAAGACTTGATTTCAGCGGGCGGCGGAGTGTTCTCACGTGCGGCTAAATCAATTACTTTAACGCCAGAAATGAAAAAAATGTTGGGCACTAAAAAAGCCAGCATGACACCAAACGAGCTGATCAAAGCATTCTTAATGATGGAATTCGATCTATTATGGAATGGCGGCATAGGTACTTACATTAAAAGCAGTAAAGAAAGCGATGCAGATGTAGGCGACCGTGCAAATGACGCTCTACGTATCAATGGTCGTGAGCTTGGTGCAAAAGTACTCGGTGAGGGTGGTAACTTAGGTGCAACCCAATTAGGACGTATTGAATTTGCTGCTAAAGGCGGTCGCGTTAATACTGACTTCATCGATAACGTAGGTGGTGTTGCGTGTTCTGATAACGAAGTAAATATCAAAATTTTACTTAATGGTTTAGTTACAGCCGGTGATTTAACGCGTAAACAACGTGATGAACTACTGTATTCAATGACCGATGAAGTTGCACAACTGGTACTGAAAGACTGTTATCGCCAAACGCATACACTGTCAATTACGCAATCAAAAGGCTCATCAACGCTTAAAGAAAAAGTACGCTTTATTCATGCCCTTGAAAAAGATGGCAAGTTAAATCGTGCAATTGAATTTATTCCAAGCGATGAAGAGTTGGCAGAACGCGCTGCAGCGGGTAAAGATTTAACTCGTCCAGAGTTATCGGTGCTTGTGTCTTACGCTAAAATGGTACTTAAAGAGTCACTCGTGACTGACGACATCACAGAAAATCCATATTATCGTCAGCTATTAGTGAAGTCTTTCCCTTTACCACTACGTGAAAAGTTCAATACTGCGATGGATAATCACCCACTGCGTAAAGAGATTATTGCTACTAAATTAGCTAATAATATCGTTAACGATATGGGTCTGAACTTCATGGTACGTATGCATGAAGAAACTGGCGCAAACGAAGCTGAAATTGCGTTATGTTACTCTGTTGCCAGTGAAGTATTCCAAATGCGTGATACGTGGTCTGCAATTGTTGATCTTGATAACAAGATCCCAGCCGCAGTGCAAACTGAAATGTTGTATCAATTACGTCGTACAGTACGCCGTGCAACGCGTTGGTTCTTACGTCATCGCAATAAAGCGCAAAATATTGAGCAAACAATTGCCTTCTTTGCACCGACCTTCGCTGATTTAAGTGCAAACTTAACTAACTACATGGTTGAAAAAGAAAGTGAACGTTTATCTGCTGCCGCAGACAAGCTTATTGAAAGTGCAGTGCCAGCTGAGCTTGCAACACGTATTGTATCGCTCTCTAGCTTGTTCTCAGTAATGGACTTAGCAGAAGTTGCTGCAAATTCAGGGCGTAGTATTGATATGGTATCTAATACCTACTTCAAACTAGGTGCACGGATGGGACTGCATTGGTTCCTTGACCAAATTACTCATCAGCCGGTGGCGAATCATTGGCAAGCATTGGCCCGCGCTTCATACCGTGAAGAGCTTGATTGGCAACAACGTACACTATCTGAAGTTGTTTTAAATAACTTTGCTGGTGATAACAAAGATGTTGACGGTCAAATTGATCAGTGGATGGACAGCCAAGATTTATTACTACAACGCTGGAAGCAAATGTTAGCTGAATTTAAGACTTCACAAAGTCATGATTTTGCTAAGTTCTCAGTTGCATTACGTGAACTTATGCTACTTAGTCATAACTGTGATACATCTGCAAAATAAGCAATTGATACTGACTGATTATTTTCCCACATGAAAATAATGAGTTAATCGTTAAAATTGTTATACAATACCCCAGCCTAGTCTGGGGTATTTTTTTATTAAGAGGATTATTTCATGTTTTACGATCTTGCTCGCCGTTTTATGTTCACCCGTGATGCGGAATGGGCCCATGAATTTGCACTTCATAACTTGCGCCGTTTTAACAATACCCCGTTCAGTGCTGCATGGTCGCAATCAGTGGCAGATCGTCCAGTCGAATTTTTAGGTTTACAGTTTAAAAACCCAGTAGGATTAGCAGCTGGCCTTGATAAAAATGCAGAATGTATTGATGCGTTTGCAAAGATGGGTTTTGGCTTTATTGAGGTAGGTACTGTGACACCTCGTCCACAAGTCGGTAATGACAAGCCGCGTATTTTCCGTCTGCCGGAGTCAAATGCAATTATCAATCGTATGGGCTTTAATAATAAAGGTGTTGATAACCTAATTAATAACGTTAAGGCTGCTAAATACGACGGCATTCTAGGTATCAATATTGGTAAGAATAAAGATACCCCAAATGAACAAGGTAAAGACGATTACATCCACTGTATGCGTAAAGTGTTTGAACATGCCTCATATATTACTGTCAATATCTCATCACCAAATACGCCTGGACTTCGTGATCTGCAATATGGTGCTGCACTGGATGATCTATTGCAAAGCCTTAAAAATGAGCAGCTTGATTTGATCGCCAAACATAATAAACAAGTGCCAATGCTAGTAAAAATTGCCCCAGATCTTGATGCTGTGCAAATAGCTCAAGTTAGTGAATCATTATTAAATAACAACATCGATGGTGTAATAGCGACGAATACTACCTTAGAGCGCGCTGCGGTGCATGGACAACAATATGCTGATGAAGCCGGAGGCCTGTCAGGTCAGCCAGTACGTGAGCGCTCCACTCATGTAGTGCAAGAATTAAAACGTTTAACCGCAGGTAAGTTGCCGATCATTGGAGTGGGCGGAATTGATGATGCAGCCAGTGCGAAAGAAAAATTATCAGCAGGAGCGGATCTTGTACAGGTATACACTGGATTTATATATAAAGGACCGCAATTGGTAAAAACGATCCTGCAAGGCTTATAAGGATCCGTTATTTAAGCTTTTGATCGTTCAATAAATGTTCTAAAGAAATATATATTAATTGGTCAAAAGCCGCTATACTACAATATTCATAAGATTAATTAGTAGGGGCGTAGGGAACGCATGTTACAAGCATCAAAGCAGTGGAAATGGATTGCTTGTCCAGTAAGAAATCGTTTATTGATCGATTTAGATCAAGATATGCAGCTGTGCACGCCTTATAAACTACGTCAACTCACCGATGCTATTTTAACCCAACCTAACTTTAGTTTAGAAGATGCCGCCTTTTATCAGCAGGTTTACCAATATCTTGCTGGATTTAATCTTTGGAATGGCGCGCAGCTATGTCAAATTGCGCTCAATGCGACAGCAGCTAAATTTTATTTAAAGCCAATGCTGGCAAAAAGTTGGTTTTTCGAACCCTACAAAGGCAATGAGCCCAGTATAGAAGCCGTTATAAAATTGCAAACTAGCGAACAAAGTGGTGAGTTTTTGATTGTTGACCACTGTAAAGAAGCCTCTTTATGCATTTGTCTATCTGAGCATTTTAAGCTTGATGAAAACTTAAGCCTTAATCAATTTGAAGCTATTCGTATACTTAACAATCGTGTCCATCCAATTTATAACCACGCACAAAACAGTAAAACAGCCTAAGCATATTTTTTGTAGTTCCTTTGTTTATCGCGTGTTTGTCGCCCAACCTATGTTATAATCCCGCGCAATTAGCTATTAAGGGTTATTACTTTGCATTTTATCGCACTTACTTCTATCGGAATCGAAAATTTATTGGTTGATGAACTTACTGACATTGGCGCTACGGTGACCAAACAAACAGTCGGTTCTGTGCGTTTTGACGCCGACACTACATTAGCACAAAAGGTCTGTTTAATGAGCCGCTTCGCGACACGAGTGCTGATGTTGATCGAAGAGAAAGAGGGCGTAAATAATAAAGAAAGCCTTTACAATTTTGCTCGCTCACAGCCTTGGCAGGAATGGTTTGGTCCAACGCAAACTTTTGCAGTCGACTTTAATGGTACCAACGACTCACTTAAAAATACCCAGTTCTCAGGTTTAGTGATCAAAGATGCGATTGTTGATTATTTTAATGATTTATTTGAACAGCGGCCAAACGTTGATAAACAAGATGCCAATGTACGCGTTGTTGCGCGTTTATCGCGTCAAGGTGTGGCCATGTATATCGATTATTCAGGACCGCGTTTATCTGAACGTGGTTATCGAGAAGGTCAAGGTAAGGCACCTATTAAAGAGCATTTAGCGGCAGCACTGATCAAACGCAGTGGTTGGCTTGACAATGTTCAACAGCCGCTATTTGATCCCTGCTGTGGTGCAGGTACTATTTTGATTGAAGCTGCTGGCATGGCGCGTAATGAAGCGCCGGGTTTATTCCGTGAGGGATTTGCATTTGAGCGCTTACCAAGTTTCCGTATTGCTAAATACAAAGAGTTAAAAGAGCAGCTTACAGCACAAATTACAGATCCTAAACTATGGCTTATTGGCCATGACAATGACGCTAATGTACTAAGCAAAGCAGTAGATAATGCTCGTAGAGCTGATCTAGGTGATGTGATCAAGTTTAAACAAAGCGATGCAACTAAGCTTACCTCAGTGGCAAAATTACCAGGTGTGGTTATTTCAAATTTACCGTATGGTGAACGTATTGGTTCGATGGCTGAGTTGGTAAGTTTACACAGTGCTTTAGGTACAGGCTTTAAAAAACATTTTAATAACTGGAAACTTGCCCTACTAGGCATGGATGAGAGTTTATTTAAATTATTAAAGCTGGTGAAACTCAAGCGTTATAAATTTAAAAATGGTCCACTTGATGTGGTACTTAATTTATATCAACTTGATGACAAACAAGTCAGCCAAACAACTGAAGATAAGCCTGCATTGAACTTTGAAGGTTCAATGTCGTTTGCTAATCGGGTTAAAAAGAATAAGCAAGGCCTGAAAAATTGGCTCAAACAAAATGATGTGCAGGCCTATCGTGTCTACGATGCTGACATTCCTGAATACAATGTAGCCGTTGATATTTATGGTGATTCAGCGGTAATATTTGAGTACGCTGCGCCGAAAGAAATTGACGATGTAACAGCGCACAAACGTTTACAAGACGTGATTTCGTTAACCTCACAGCAGCTCAATATCGCACCTGGAAATATTGCTGTAAAAGTACGTAAAAAGCAAAAAGGTGAAGAGCAATACACACCAATGGCTAAGCAAAATCGTACTCAAGTAGTTGAGGAGTTTGGCGCGAAGTTTAAAGTCAATTTATTTGATTACTTAGATACTGGCTTGTTTTTAGACCACCGTCTTGCTCGTCGTTATATCCAAGAAAATGCCAAAGATAAACGCTTCTTGAATTTATTTGCCTACACAGGGACAGCCTCTGTACATGCAGCTCTGGGTGGCGCTAAAGCGATAACCACGGTTGATCTATCGAAAACCTATTTAAAATGGGGCCAAGATAACTTTGACCTGAACAATATCAGTAATACCCGTTATCGTTTTGAACAGGCTGATTGTTTGAAGTGGCTTGAGCATGCCACAAGCCAATACGATTTGATCTTTTTAGATCCGCCAACGTTTTCAAATTCAAAACGCATGAAAGATGCTTTTGATGTACAAAATGATCATATTAAATTACTGACATGGGTTAAAAAAATCCTCAGTCCATCTGGCACGTTGATTTTCTCGAATAATATGCGTGGCTTCACCATGGATGAAGTTGGCTTGATTGGCTTAGGCTTAAAAGCTGTTAATATTTCAGAGCAGACGATTTCTCCTGACTTCAAACGCAATAAAAAAATACATAATAGCTGGTTGATAACCCATGGCTAAGTGGATTTTGTATCATACCGATGGCTGTCATTTATGTGAGCAAGCGCAGAGCTTGATCACGCCGTTGTTAGGTGATGATCTGTTACAGCTTGTTGATATTATGAGTGATGAAGAATTAATTACAGAATATCAGACCAGTATACCCGTTTTAAAAAGCGATCAAGGCCCGCAATTATTTTGGCCTTTCACTGCGCAAGATGTGCGTCAGTTTTTTACGCAAACAGAATAAGAGTAAACAGATAGTATGGATTTAATTAGAATTTCTAAAGCTCAACTCGCGTATGGTACGCATCCACTGTTAGACAACGCTGATGCCGTCATCGAAACTGGTGAGCGTGTGTGTGTGGTTGGTCGTAATGGTGCGGGTAAATCAACGTTACTAAAAGTCCTTGACGGCCAAGTTATTTTAGATGATGGTGAAATAAATCAGTTAGGTAGTATTAAAATATCGCGTCTAGAGCAAGATCCACCAAAAGGGGCTAGTGGCTCGGTGTTTGATTATGTTGCTCAAGGTATGCCTGAGATTGCAAATTTATTAATTGACTTTCATCACGTCAGCACTGAGTTACAAACTGACTGCACAGATAAACTACTTAATAAACTTGAACGTTTATCAAATCAACTCGAAGCCGCAGATGGTTGGCGTTTTGATAGTAGAATTCAACTTGTATTAACACAGTTAGAATTAGCACCAGAAGCCAAACTTGAATCACTTTCTGGTGGCTGGTTACGCAAAGTTGCTCTTGCACGGGCACTTGTCAGTGAGCCGGATTTATTATTACTTGATGAGCCTACTAACCATTTAGATATGGAAAGTGTGATGTGGCTTGAACAATTCTTAAAAGAGTTTAAAGGCGGTATTGTCTTTATTTCTCATGACCGTGCTTTTATTCGTGCAGTTGCTACGCGTATTCTTGATTTAGATCGTGGTAAGTTAATTTCATACCCTGGCGATTATGCTACTTATTTAGAGCAAAAAGCCCATGATTTAAAAGTAGAAGAAACGCAAAACGCATTATTTGACAAACGCTTAGCAGAAGAAGAAACGTGGATCCGCCAAGGTGTAAAAGCACGTCGAACGCGTAATGAAGGGCGTGTCCGCGAGCTCAAACAGCTACGTAATGAACGCAAACAGCGTGTTGATCAAGTGGGTAAAACTGACTTCAATATTGAAACTGCAGACCGTTCAGGTAAATTAGTATTTGAAGCTAAACATCTAAATCATGCATTTAATAAAGATAAAGTTATCGCCAATGACTTCTCTACATTAGTAATGCGTGGCGATCGTATTGGCTTAGTTGGCCCTAACGGTATTGGTAAGACGACTTTATTAAAACTGCTATTTGGTGATATTGAAGCTGATGCAGGGATTGTTAAGCAAGGGGTGAACTTAGAGTTTGCTTACTTTGATCAATACCGCCAAAAGCTTGATGAAGAAGCCACCGTACAAGATAACGTTGCCGAAGGTAAGCAAGAAGTAATGATGGGCGGACGCTCACGTCATGTACTCGGTTATTTACAAGACTTTTTATTCCCACCTGCGCGTGCTCGTACACCAGTTAAAGCACTCTCTGGCGGTGAAAAAAATCGCTTATTATTAGCTAAACTATTTTTAAAACCATCAAATATTCTTGTGCTTGATGAGCCAACCAATGATTTAGATATAGAAACCCTTGAGCTGTTAGAGGATATTATTAATCAGTATCAGGGAACTGTGTTAATTGTAAGCCATGACCGTGAGTTTATTGATAATACCTGTACCAGTGTTTGGGCATTTGAAGGTAATGGGGTAATTACAGATATTGTCGGTGGTTACAGTGATTATGAAGCCTATGCTAATTATTTAGCACAGGAACAAAAAAAACAGCTAACTACACCTGCTAAAAAAGAAGCAGTCGTTGCACCAGCTCCTGTGGCTAAAGCAGATAACAAAAGTAATAAACTCTCTTACAAATTAAAACTTGAATTAGAACAATTACCCAGTAAGCTGGAACAACTTGAACAAGCATTAGAAGCACAGCAAGTTGTGGTTAATGACGCTGATTTCTTTAAACAAGATGCCAGTGCGACAACCAAAGAATTGAACCATTTAGCACAACTTGAGTCTGACCTTGAAGCCGCTCTGGAGCGCTGGGAAGAACTTGAAGATTTAAAGAATCAGTAGTAAGGACTAAAATGAAATATAAATTACTCGCGGCTAGTATTTTAGCTACGATGAGTACATCGGCACTCAGTGCCACGTATCAGTTAACAGAGCTGAGTTCTTTAGACGAAGCAAAGCATAACTACGTTAAAGATGTCAGCGAAAGTGGCAATATAATCGGCGTTGCTAACGGTATTTACAATTTACCTATTGATGTTAGCTATATAGATTTTACTGATAGCCTAATCGAAAGGGCATACGATCAGCAAGAAAATAATTTCGAGTTAATTGATAAGCAAATTACCTTTACTCTAGATGATATTGAAAATAATAATGCAGCGGCGACTAACCCAGATGCACACAGTTTTATGCTTTCATTTTTATCAGCACAAGCTAACAACTCAGAATATCAAAAATTGGCTAATATCATCGGTTACAATGTTTTAAATGGTGAAGCGCAAGAACAAGTTCTTTTTGATGTTGCATCAGTTGATTATGATGGCCTTACACGCTCCGTTAGCAATAATTATAATGCAGTAGCAGAAGACGGTGTTACTGCGGGTTGGGGCAGTGCACCTTATGAGAAAACTAGCTTTCTTCCTGAGGGTGAAAGTGAAGAAGAAACACGATTCGTGCGTGATTTTATTTCTCGGGGCATTGTTGTATCGCCATCGGGTTTAAATGTGCCGTTAGTGCCTGAGTATGCGGAATTTGGTGGCTTAAGTTCAGCCAACGATATCGTTAAAACAAACACCGGTTATATTGTCGTTGGGCAAGTATCAACAGGGATCCCAGTTGATAGACAAGAAAATATTGATGATAATTGTGATGGTGAAGATGAACCTGTCAGTGTTTGTATTGAGAATTTGTATAGAAGCACATCATCACGATTGTTCGATACCCGTGCAGTTAAGTGGACACTTGATACAAATTTAAACATTACTAAAACTGAACCGCTTGGTTTGGGTCTTACACCAGAAGATGATGATGGGTTTGCATTTATAAGTAATGCACTTGCTGTTAATAGTAATGGTATTGTTGCCGGTTACTCTGACATTCGTGATAATAACAGATCGTCAACAATTAGATCGTTGCCTGTTTATTACAAAGACGGAAACGTTGTTGAAATGCTCAATCAAGAAGATGATTGGACAGGTGGTAAGGCAGTAGCAATTAATAATAATAATACGATTGTTGGTTATGGAATAAAGAGAATTGATGGCTCAGATCGTCAAAAATTCTTTTATCATGATGTTGCCAGTAATAGTACTGTATTCCCAACGGATTTCTTTAATAGCTCCAGCTCAGTTTCCAATGATATTAATGACAATGGTTATATTGTTGGTGAAGGTGAAACTGACCTATTTAATGTTGGTGCGCGTCGCCGCGAAGGTTTCCTGTACAAGATTGGTGAAGATGCGATTACAAACATAAATGATTTACTGCCTTGCTACGAAGCAGATGGTGAAACACGTTACGGTTATGTTGTTGCAGAAGCTAAAGTGATTAACAATAAAAACGAAATTTTTGGTGTTGCTACTAAAACGGTCGAAAAAACTGATTCATTAGGCGGTGTTGTACGAGATATCAATGGTGAAATAGAATACGAAAGTATTGCAGTGCCAGTGAAGTTATCTCCTATTAACGGGACTATTGATAGTTGTTCAGCTCCTGAAACGGAAACTTATGAACGTCAATCGTCTAGTTCTCCTTGGTATACGTTATTGTTACTACCGTTAGTTGGTCTGCGTCGTATATTGCGATAAGTATTGAAATTATTGCTAGGTGATCCAGCATTAACGGTCACTTAGTATTAAAATAAAAAACCCTGCTTTGCTAAGCAGGGTTTTTTTTGTCTATACTTTAAATTGAAACAGTTATTTTTTATGACGATTTAACCATGCTTTACGCACTGAGCGGCGCCATAGTAAATCAACACCGAAATAGCCTATTATGGAGGCAACACACGCACAAATAAACGAGCCAACTAAAAAAGCAGGACCAATGGTGGTTAAGCTTTCCATAAACCACTGCCAACTTGGTTCAAATGCAAAATGTTGCTCCGGCTGCCCTAACACTAACGTGCCAATTAAATACGAACAATAAAAAATAGGCGGCATGGTTAGCGGGTTGGTGATCCATACTACGGCGACAGAAATAGGTAGATTTACTCGTAATGGAATAGCCAACGCAGCAGCAAGCACCATCTGAAAAGGAACAGGGATGAAAGCGAAGAATAAACCGACTGAAAATGCCCCACGAGCTGAGCGACGATTTAAATGCCATAGATTAGCATCGTGGAGTAAACGACCAAAAATTTTTAAATATTTATGATGTTTAACTTTATTGTGATCGGGTAAAAACCTTTGGATCGTTTTTTTAGCCATTTAAAGCAACCATTTACATCTGTTTGGTTAAGCGTTGGGTTTGTCGTTGGTTGTATCATAACCGTTTATTATTATCAGACCCTTGTATTTACAGTTTTCGCGTTATCTCTGTTAATTGCGAGTGCCTATTTTAAGCCGTTTTACAGTGTATTGTTAGGTTTTATTTGTGGAATTTTGTGTGTATGGGGACATTTTTCCAGCTTTTATGCAATTTCCAGCTTGGCTTTGGATGAAAATAAACCACATCTAAGTAATGTTACGATTGTTGAAGTTATTTCTCAGCGTGATAACTATTATTTAAAAGTTCAGCTCAATGAGATAGATAATCAGCCTCTATCAAATATTAAGCCTCCTTTTGCATTGCTCACATTAAAAAACGACCAGAGACTCAAAGTAGGTGATCACGTTACAACGTGGCTTGAATTAGAAAAATATCGCAGCCAAAAAAATTATGATGTGTTTGATAAAGAGCGTTACGCATTTAGTGAGCGACTATTTTTTAAAGGCAAGCAAGTTGGTAGTATTATCGAAATATCTAACAACCATGAATTTGAGCTAATTGAAAAATATCGTAATTTTATCAAACTCACCTACCAGCATAACTCACTAAATTGGCTGTTTTATCCGCTAATGACTGGCGACCGCAGTGCTATGAGTTTTTCACAAAAGCAAGAATTACAGCAATTTGGTATTAGCCATTTATTGGCTATTTCGGGATTACACATTGGCTTGATGTTTAGTATCGGTTTTTTTATAACTCGCTATTTAACAAGCCTTTTTATTTTTGTGGTTAAACCAACTACACAGCAGATCAATTTGTCACTTATTTATAGTTTAGGTGGATTTGTGCTTGCTTTTAGTTATGTGTACTTAAGTGGTTTTATCGTCTCTGCAACGCGTGCGCTGATCATGCTAGGGTGTTATTTAGTTATTTATTACTTTGCTAAGCAGGCACTACGCTGGCGATTTATCTTGTTTGCATTGGTATGTGTATTACTTATTGATCCATTTAGTTTACTTAATCCGGGGCTTTATTTTTCATTCACTGCGGTGGCAATTATCTTTTGGGTTTTTAGTGTTATAACCGTAACCAGCTCTGGCTTTTTAGCCATCATAAAAACACTTATTATTCTACAGTTTGCATTGTTTATTGGTTTACTACCATTATCACTTTATTATTTTAATGGGGTCAGTGTAATTGGCTTAGTTATTAATTTAGTGGCTATCCCATTACTTGGTTTAATTATCATGCCTTGCTTAGTAATGTTTTCTGCTATTAGTGTGTTTTTTGATATTAGCGGGTTGATTAGCGTGTTTGATTCATTATTACAACATATTTATCAACTCTTATTGTTGATCCCGGTTGATTTTCGTTGGTTTGATACCACAAATTTTAGCCAGCAATGGCTTATTAGTAGCTACATTACAGCAATAATTGTGTGTTTTTTGCCCTGGCGTTTATTGGCATGCATACCATTATTACTGGTTGTACTCGATCATTATTTACTGACCAAACCGCGCTGGCAGCTAAATGTATTCGATGTCGGTCATGGCACCATGGTGTTAGTCAGTAATCGAGGTAAAGGTTTTATCTATGATCTTGGCCCAATTTATTTTAATACATTTACGCGGGTCAACAGCACCTTAATACCTTATTTAAAAAGAAACGGCATTGAGGCGGAAGTTGCGCTCATCAGCCACATGGATAAAGACCATGCTGGAGGGCTTATCCATTGGTTAGAGCAAGGTTATCAGCATACTTTTAAATTGCTACAACCAAATGGGCCAGAGCAAGTTTGCAGAGCGGGCGAATATAGTTTTTATGACTTAACCATTACCGTGAGCGAGCCAGCACAGCATTTAATAACTGATAATGATAACTCTTGTGTCGTGCGCATTAGCGATGGCAGGTTCAGTGTTTTGCTTCCAGGTGATATTTCAGCAACAAGAGAAGCGCAACTAATCCAGCAGCAAGGGGTGCTTAAAAGTACGGTATTACTGAGTCCTCACCATGGCAGTAATACCTCATCGAGTGATGCATTTATTGCTGCGGTTGCTCCTGAGATTGTTATTCATTCAACGGCATATAAAGGACAGTGGCAATTTCCACGTACAGAAGTTATAGCACGTTATGCTACACAGCATGCTTTACAATATACAACAGCGAATAAAGGGCAGGTTAAAATTGAATTTTATCCACATCACTACACAGTAAACCTAGCTCGTGAAGATGAAAGTTATTGGTTTCTAAAAGATTGAGTTTAGTTTTGTGCAACTGGAGGCTACAATAGCCACAGATTATGAATAAGAGAGTATTATGGACCAGACTACATCACAAATTTATAAGCGTTTATTGACGTATGTGGGGGATTATAAAAGCGTTGCCATTTTTGCTGTTATTGGCATGATTGGTTACTCAGCGATGGATGCTTTATTTATCCAACTAATGAAGCCATTTATAGATCAGGGCTTAAATCAACGCAACGCTGAAGTATTAAAATACGCGCCATTTGTTGTCATCGCGTTAGTATTTGGCCGAGGTGTTTTTAATTATATCTCGTCTTATTGTTTAAGTTATGTGGGTTCACAAGTTGTCCGTTCGTTACGTCAGCAATTATTTGAGCATATTTTACATTTACCGGTTGCATTTCATGATCAAAATTCAACGGGTGATTTGATTTCAAAAATAACGTTCGATACAGAGCAAGTACAGCAAGCGATCACCAAAGCGATGCTCATTGTGGTCAGAGAAGGCGCGTTTGTGGTGTTTTTGCTAGCTGTGATGTTTTATACCAGTTGGAAGCTGTCGTTAATCTTTTTGGTTATAATTCCCTTAGTGGCCGTTATTGTCTCTGTTGTATCAAAACGTTTTCGCCATATCTCTAAAAACATTCAATCAGCAATGGGACAAGTTACCCGTAGCTCAGAGCAAATGCTCAGTGGTCATAAAGTTATTCATGGCTTTGGCGGTCAAGCGCAAGAAATAACTCAGTTTGCAAAAATTAATAACCATAACCGTCAGCAGCGTATCAAAATGGATGCCACTAAAGCGCTTAGTGTATCTGTGATTCAAATTTTGGCTGCCAGTGCAATGGCCGTTATTCTCTGGGTGGTTTCCATGCCATCAATGATTGATACAGTGAGCTCTGGGGATTTTGTGGTGCTTATTTCATCGATGATGATGTTATTACGCCCTTTAAAGCAATTAGCTAATGTAAATAGTGATTTACAGCGTGGCATATCTGCAGCGCAAAGTATTTTTTTAGTGCTTGATGAAGAGGCTGAAAAAGACGTCGGTACAATTAGTGTAGATAAAGTAAAAGGTATGATTGAAGTTAAAAATGTCACCTTCAATTACCCAACGAAAGCAGAAGCTGTATTAAAAAACTTATCGCTCACTATAAAAGCAGGCGAGAGTATTGCGTTAGTTGGGCGTTCTGGTTCTGGTAAATCAACCATTTCAAACTTATTACCGCGTTATTATGACTTACAACCGCCCAGTGAGATTTTACTCGATGGTGTGCCATTGGCGGATTATAAGTTAACTGATTTACGTCGCCAATTTGCTTTAGTATCCCAGCAAGTAGTGTTATTTAATGACACTATTGCTAATAACATCAGTTATGGCATTGCACGTTCACTTAGCGATGACGAGGTGTTGAATGTGGCAAAACAAGCACATGTGTGGGAATTTGTTAAAGATTTACCCGATGGTCTAAATACCATGGTCGGTGAGAATGGTGTAATGTTATCAGGCGGGCAGCGACAACGAATAGCAATTGCGCGGGCGATATTAAAAGATGCACCAATCTTGATTTTAGATGAAGCAACCTCTGCATTGGATACTGAGTCTGAAAAACTGATCCAGCAAGCTTTAGAAGCATTAATGAAAAATAAAACCTCTATTGTGATTGCCCACCGATTATCAACAATCGAACAAAGCGACCGCATCTATGTTATTGATAATGGTCAAGTGATAGAAAGTGGTGACCACACCAGCTTACTGGCTAATGATGGCACGTATGCAGCGCTTTGCAAGATGCAATTTGGTGATCACGGGTGAGTAAAATAGAACAAAGTTGGTATCGAGAACTAAGCTTTATTACCATATTACTTTTACCACTGAGTGTGTTATTTTGGTTTATAAGTGATCTGCGTAAATTAGCGTATAAGCTAGGTTTAATGAAGGCATACCAAAGCCCTGTGCCAGTTATCGTGGTAGGTAATATTAGCGTTGGTGGTAATGGGAAAACCCCCTTTGTGATCTGGCTTGCGAATTACTTACAGCAGCGTGGCTTAAGGGTTGGCATTATTAGTCGAGGCTATGGCGGTAATAGTGATAGCTATCCACTTACTGTGACTGAGCATACCGACACGACTCAGGCAGGTGATGAGCCGGTACTTATTCAACGCAGGCTTGACTGCCCTGTAGTTGTAGGCCCAGATCGACAAGCGAATATAAAACAATTAATTGCGCAATATCAGCTTGATGTGATTATTTCCGATGATGGTATGCAACATTATAAAATGGCCAGAACAATAGAGTGCTGTATTGTTGATAGTGAACGGCGTTTTGGCAATGGCTTGTTAATGCCTGCGGGGCCACTGAGAGAAACACAAAAACGTTTAAAATCAGTTGACTTAGTTATTGAAAATGGGGGGAATGCCACGTTTAATTATCAGCTAAAAAGTGCTGATTTAGTAAATGTTGCCACTAATATAGCCACTAAAGTCCCGCTTTTGACCGGTCACGCAGTGAGCGCCATTGGTAATCCACAACGTTTTGAAAATAGCTTACGTCAACAAGGCATTACATTGCTAAGTTGCCATCATTTTCGAGATCATTATGGTTATACAGCACAAGATTTCATAAAATTTAATGATGAAATAGTGTTTATGACGGAGAAAGATGCGGTAAAATGTCACTCATTTGCAAAACCAACGTGGTATTTTTTACCTGTTGACGCAGAGCCATCCCCTGCGGTGGTATCTAAACTTAACTTATTACTGAGAGAAAAAGGGATCCTAGATGGCCTTTGATACAAAATTACTTGAAATAATTGCTTGCCCAGTGTGTAAAGGCAAATTACGTTTAGACAAAGAAAACAGTGAATTGATCAGCACAGCTGCAAAACTTGCTTACCCTATTCGAGATGATATTCCTGTATTACTAGAAAATGAAGCGCGTGAATTGAGCTTAGAAGAGATTGAAAAGTGGAATTCGTAGTCGTTATTCCTGCACGCTTTGCATCGAGTCGTCTACCAGGTAAACCACTTGCTGATATTTGTGGCAAACCGATGATCCAACATGTTTATGAAAAGGCGATGGCGTCAGGGGCAAGTAAGGTCGTGATAGCCACCGATCACCAACAGGTTTTTGATGTTGTCAAAGGTTTTACTAATGATGTATTAATGACTCGAGATGATCATCAGTCAGGCACTGAACGGCTAGCAGAAGTTGTTGATTTATTATCTCTCAATAACGATATTATTGTAGTGAATGTACAAGGTGATGAGCCTTTATTAGCCGCTGAAAATGTCTCGCAAGTTGCAGCTTTACTTGCTAATTCAAGTGCGCCAATGGCGACCTTGAGTGCTGCCATTGATAGTGTCGATGAGATCTTTAATCCCAACGCAGTTAAAGTCGTCAGCGATGTAAATAAAAACGCACTGTACTTTTCTCGTGCCAGCATTCCCTATGATCGAAGTCATATGTACACAGGTGAAAATAACGGATTAGACATACAAGATTTTCAACGTCATGTGGGTATTTATGCATACCGCGCTGGTTTTATTAAACAATACATCTCACTGACGCCATCCCCATTAGAGCAACTTGAATCTCTTGAGCAATTACGTGTTTTATATCATGGCTATAAAATAAAAATAGAACAGGCAAAAATAACACCGCAAGCAGGGGTTGATACGCCTGATGATTTAGCGCGTGTAGTCGCTATACTGCAAAGTCATTAAGTGGTGAACACGTTCACATTACTCAAGGTTATAGCAAAGCACCTTGATTTTTATATTATAGAAAAACCTGCCGGGCTTAATTTCCATAGTGAAGAAGGCCCAGGTTTTGTAGTACTCGCTGAGCAACAACTCGCAGAAAAGTTATATGCTGTGCACCGCCTTGATAAAGTGACATCGGGGCTAATAATTTTAGCACGCAGTAGTGAAGCGGCTGCAAAGCTGACAGTTTTATTTACTGCTCATCAAGTTAATAAGTTTTATTTGGCGATAAGTGATTGCAAACCGAAGAAAAAGCAAGGTTGGATCAAAGGGGATATGGCTAAATCACGCCGTAGTACCTATAAGCTACTAACAAGTAAAGAAAACCCAGCTATAACTCGCTTTTATTCTATTAATTTTAAAGCCAATAGAAGGGCATTTATCTTAAAGCCTTACTCGGGTAAAACGCACCAATTACGGGTCGCGCTAAAAAGCCTTTCTGCGCCGATTTTAGGTGATGTAATATACGGTGGTACTGCTGCTGAGCGCACCTATTTACATGCTTTTGCACTAAGTTTTGTGTGGCAAGGTAAACTACAGCAATTTAGTTTGTTACCGCATTACGATGATGAGTTTACAACATTAATTGAACATGAAAACTTTCAGCCTTGGCAGACACCATGGCAACTGGATTGGTAAATGAGTGAAAAAGTAACCGATATCCGTTTTGGTGGTATCAAAAGATTATATGGCAACACTGAATTTGAATGGCTACAACAAGCCCACTTTTGTGTTATTGGTATTGGTGGCGTGGGCTCGTGGGCGGCAGAGGCTCTAGCACGTACTGGAGTTGGTAAAATAACCTTAATTGATCTTGATGATATTTGTGCAACCAACGTAAATCGGCAAATACATGCTTTAACAGGCACTGTGGGTGAAGCAAAGGTTGTCGCAATGAAGGCCCGCTGTGAATTGATCAATCCACTGTGTGAGGTCAGTGTTGTCGATGATTTTATTACTTTAGATAATATTCGTGAGCATATAAGTGGTTTTGACTATGTCATAGATTGCATTGATGCAGTAAAAGAAAAAGCGGCATTAATAGCGCATTGTAAACGTAACAAAATACCGGTGATCACCACCGGTGGTGCTGGCGGTCAAACTGATCCGAGTCAAATCACTTTTGGTGATATAGCAAAGACCACCCATGATCCATTACTGGCAAAAGTGCGATATATTTTGCGTAAACAGTACAACTTTAGTAGCAATCCAAAGCGAAAATTCAACATCGATTGTGTTTATTCAACTGAGCAATTGGTATATCCAAATACTGATGGCAGCGTTTGTCATGCTAAACAGGGGGCTGATGGCTCCATGAATATGGATTGTAACAACGGTTTTGGTTCAGCGACTATGGTAACCGGAAGCTTTGGTTTTTTTGTCGCAGCAAAATCAATACGTAAATATTTAGATCGCTGCGCACGTATCGTGAAAAGTTAGTTTTTCTGTTGTGCCATGGTTTGAATACGCTCAACCATGGCTTTAATACCGTTGCCTCTGGAAGGACTAAGGTGCTGGATAAGCCCTAGATGATTAAACTGTGCAAATGCGTCAGTGTTAATAGCTTGTTCAGGGGTTAAACCATTATAAAGCGACAAAATGATCGCTAATAATCCTTTTACTATGCGGGTATCTGAGTCACCAATAATAACTAGGCAATTTTCTTCAAGATCAAAATCCAAATACAGCCAAACTTTACTCTCACAGCCAGGCACAAGGGCATCACTGGTTTTTAAAACAGCCGGCATAGCTGGTAATTGTTTACCTAGTAGCATTATTTCACGGTATTTTTGTTGCCATGATGGCGAGCTCTCAAGCGATGAAGCAATTTCTTTAAACGTTTTAATCATGTCTTATCCATAATTAGTCTAATAACTCTAAGCAATTTTGCAAAGCAGCGATAAATAAATCAACATCGCTATGGTTATTATAAAATGCAAAGCTGGCTCGAACACCGCCATTAATACCTAAATGTTGCATTAATGGCTGCGCACAATGATGACCGCTGCGAACTGCTATACCATAACCATCTAAAAGTGTTGCTATATCGAAAGGGTGTTCGTCTTTATAATTGAAACAAAGGGTGCCAATATTGTTCTCAATGTTGCTATAAACGGTAACTCCTGCGATGGATTGCAGTTTTTCTGCCGCATAATTAAAAATTATTTGTTCATGAGTATATACATTAGTCTTATTTAAACTGGTTAGGTAATCAATTGCAGCCGCAAAAGCGATCACTGCAGCAATGTTTGGTGTACCCGCTTCAAACTTTGCTGGTGCCTGCCGAAATATTGTTTTTGCTAATGTAACAGTTTCAATCATTTCGCCACCAGTTTGATACACAGCTAAACTATTTAACCGATCATAGCGACCATATAATCCACCTAATCCGGTTGGGCCGAGCATTTTATGAGCCGAAAAAACATAAAAATCACAACCGAGTTGAGGTAAATTTGGCTGTAAATGTAGCGCAGCCTGCGCGCCATCCACTAATGTAATTGCGTCATGGCGTTTTGCGGCATGTAATATTGGTTCAAGATCTGTGATATTACCAAGCGCATTAGACGCGTGAGTGATAGCAAGTACAGATGGCTTATGCTGACTGATGAATTCAACACATGCTTGAACATCAAAGCAGCCATTTTTTTGTAACGGAAGTGCCAGTAGCTTTGCTCCCGTGCGCTTTGCTAACTGTTGCCATGGCACAATATTAGCGTGATGCTCTAAGGCTGAAATGATGATGGTTGAATCATTATCAAGCTGCTCAGTTAAGCCATTCGCCACTAAGTTTATTGCCTCAGTAGCTCCTTTGGTCCAAACTAATTCATTTGCATCGATATTAAAATAATTGGCAACGGTCTGTCTTGCTTGTTCATAGGCATGGGTTGCTTGTTCGCTTAAGGTATGGCGGCCACGATGAACATTAGCATTATTGCGTGCGTAAAATTGCTCAGTCGCGCTGATAACTGACAGTGGTTTTTGTGTGGTTGCAGCCGAATCAAGATAGACCAGCGGTTGCCCGTTGATGAGTTGTTTTAGGGCAGGAAAGTCTGCGCGAATTTTTTCTATATTAAACATAACTTTTCAACACCAAGCACAGCAAAGCCGAATTAAAAACTGAATCGGAATTGTAATGGCTTTGTGATATTTCTCAAGGACTAGATACAAAAAAGGCCGCAAATGCGGCCCTTTTTAGCATTAACTAAAATTAACGCTTGTCTGTCGCTACGTAATCACGGTGTGTGTGACCAGTATATAGCTGACGTGGACGGCTGATCTTATGACCAGGTTGCGATAACATCTCGTCCCAGTGTGTGATCCAACCAACAGTACGTGCCATTGCGAAGATCACAGTGAACATGCTTGTTGGGATACCAATTGCTTTTAAGATAATACCTGAGTAGAAGTCTACGTTAGGGTAAAGTTTCTTCTCAACAAAGTATGGGTCTTCTAAGGCAATTTGCTCAAGTTTCATTGCAATATCCAGCAATGGATCTTGAATATTAAGCTCAGCAAGTACTTCGTGACAGGTTTGACGCATTACAGTTGCACGCGGGTCGAAGTTTTTGTAAACACGGTGTCCAAAGCCCATAAGACGGAATGGGTCCGACTTATCTTTTGCTTTAGCAACGTATTCGTCGATGCGATCAACAGAGCCAATTTCTTCTAACATGTTTAAACATGCTTCGTTAGCACCGCCATGTGCAGGGCCCCATAGTGATGCGATACCCGCTGCAATACATGCATATGGGTTAGCACCAGAAGAGCCAGCTAAGCGTACTGTAGACGTTGATGCATTTTGCTCGTGATCAGCGTGAAGCATAAAGATTTTATCCATTGCTTTAGCAGTCACTGGATTAACTTTATATTCTTCAGCTGGTACAGAAAACATCATATGTAAGAAGTTTTCTGCATAGCTTAAATCATTACGTGGATAAACGAATGGTTGACCTACGTTATATTTGTAAGCCATCGCTGCGATAGTTGGTAGCTTAGCAATTAATTTTACTGCACTTGTTTTACGTTGTATTGCATCAGTAATATCAAGATCTTCATGATAAAAAGATGATAATGCACCAACTACACCACATAGCATAGCCATTGGATGGGCATCAAAACGGAAACCTTGGAAGAAGTTTGCAATTTTCTCATCAAGCATCGTGCTATGTGTAATTTGTGATGCAAAATCAGCATATTGCTCTTTAGTTGGTAACTCACCATTTAGCAGTAAATAACACAACTCAACATAATCTGAGTCTTCGGCTAGTTGTTCAATTGGGTAACCACGGTGAAGTAATATCCCTTTGCCACCGTCGATATATGTAATTGAAGATTCGCAAGAACCAGTCGACATGAAACCTGGATCATATGTGAAATGACCATGAGCACCTAACGTACGTACATCGATTACATCCTGACCAGCAGTACCTTGGTAAATTGGAAGTTCGATTGGATCTAGACCATCAATATGGACTGTGGCTTTCTTATCCGCCATCTATTTATCTCCTATTAAGATAACAACTCTGATTGTTATGTTCTGAATCTGTTTAAGCACATTCTTTTCATTTTAACGTGAAAGAGGGGGTTAAAGTCAATTTTTATAAACATTATGCACAAATGTATAATAAATATTCTCACGGGATTAAATATTATACCATTGGCTAATTCGCAAATAGCTATAACTAAACAAGAATTGTAAAAAGACCTCTGGCTATATATACTATCGAAGGTTTTATACCGTATTGTCTGTAGGTAAACGTTATTTTTACAGCTAATCTTTGCAAAAATGTGAATTTTAGTCGTAACAAAACGCTTTACTTAGATAGTTCCATCAGAAAAATCGTTTTTTGGTGGGTTAAGAAAAACAAGTAGATGAGCTCCTAGTGGGCAAGATGGGCAAGTAACTGTGAAAAAGCAAAGACCTGTAAATCTAGATCTAACAACTATATCTATGCCGGCAGCGGCTAAAGCATCAATTTTTCACCGCGTCACCGGTGTTGCATTATTTTTTGCTTTAACGTTTGTCATTTGGGCTTGGTCAGAGTCTCTTTCTTCAGCTGAAGGTTTTGAATTCGTCAAGGGTCTGTTTAGCGGATTCATTGCCAAATTTATAGCTTGGGGCACCATTTCTGTATTGGCGTATCACCTTATTGGTGGTATCCGTCATATCATTATGGATATGGGACATTGGGAAGAACTTGAATCAGGTAACCTTAGCGCTAAAATTGCAATGGCACTTGGCGTTGTGGCTTCTGTATTAGCAGGGGTGTGGATATGGTTTTAAATCAAGCAACTCTAAAACGTGACGGCATACAAGATTATGTCTCGTTACGTACCACGGCACTAGTAATTACCGCGTATGCGATTTTTATTATTGGCTACTTCTTATGTACACCAGAAGTCACTTTCGAAGCATGGCAAGGCCTGTTTTCAAACCTAGCAATGAAAGGGTTCACACTAATTACCCTTGTTTGCATTATGGTTCATACCCGTATTGGCCTTTGGCAAGTACTGACTGACTACGTTAAATGCGCAAAATTGCGTGCTGTTTTAGGTTTTGTTTTGAACCTAATGGCCGCTGCATACGTAGCAATTGGTCTAATCGTTCTATGGGGTGTTTAAGTGAAATATTCTGTTCGTGAATTTGATGCCGTCGTGATTGGCGCAGGTGGTGCGGGTATGCGCGCGGCACTTGCAATCACTGAATCAGGTAAAACCTGTGCACTTATCTCTAAAGTTTTCCCAACGCGTTCACACACTGTGTCTGCACAAGGTGGTATTACGGTTGCGCTGGGTAACTCACATGAAGATAACTGGGAATGGCACATGTACGATACCGTTAAAGGTTCCGATTTCATCGGTGACCAAGACGCTATCGAATATATGTGTAAAACTGGCCCAGAAGCAATTACTGAATTAGAAAACATGGGTCTACCGTTTTCTCGTTTTGAAAATGGCCGTGTTTACCAACGTCCTTTCGGTGGTCAATCGAAAAACTTTGGTGGCGAGCAAGCAGCACGTACCGCGGCTGCGGCTGACCGTACAGGTCATGCGTTATTGCACCTTCTTTATCAACAAAACGTTAAAAACAAAACCAATGTATTCTCTGAGTGGTATGCATTAGATTTAGTTAAAAACGATGATGGTAATGTAGTTGGTTGTACTGCTATTGATATTGAAACAGGCGAAGTTGTTTATTTCAAATCAAAAGCTGTGGTACTAGCAACAGGTGGTGCGGGTCGTATCTTCGCTTCAACTACTAATGCTCACATTAACACTGGTGACGGTGTTGGTATGGCGACACGTGCTGGCATTTCTATGCAAGACATGGAAATGTGGCAGTTTCACCCAACCGGTATTGCTGGTGCGGGTACGCTAGTAACGGAAGGTTGTCGTGGTGAAGGTGGTTATCTTTTAAATAAAGATGGCGAACGCTTCATGGAACGTTATGCACCGAATGCGAAAGACTTAGCGTCACGCGATGTTGTTGCCCGTTCAATGATGACAGAAATTCGTGAAGGTCGTGGTTGTGATGGTCCTTGGGGTCCACACATTAAGCTTAAACTTGATCACTTAGGTGAAGAAACGCTTAACCTACGTCTTCCAGGTGTATGTGATCTTGCTAAAACATTTGCTCACGTTGACCCTGCAAAAGAGCCAATTCCAGTAATCCCTACTTGTCACTATATGATGGGTGGTGTGCCAACCAATGTAAATGGTCAAGCGCTACAAATCGATGCTAACGGCAACGAAAAAGTAGTTGAAGGTTTATTTGCTGTTGGTGAAATTGCCTGTGTATCTGTACACGGTGCAAACCGCCTAGGTGGTAACTCATTACTTGATTTAGTTGTATTTGGGCGTGCTGCAGGTAACTTCCTTGGCACTTACCTAAATGACGTTGAAGTATCAAAAGATGCCTCAGAATCAGATTTAGACGCTGCACTCGCTCGTTTCAATCGTTGGGAGAACTCAACAGTTGGTCAAGGCGAAGATCCAGTACAAATCAAGAAAGACCTACAGCAGTGTATGCAACTTAACTTCTCGGTATTCCGTGAAGGTGAGTCAATGGCAGCCGGTCTAAAAGAGCTTAAAGAAATTCGTGAACGTCTGCAGCATGCGCGTCTTGATGATAAATCATCAGACTTCAACACTGCACGTATCGAATGTCTAGAGTTAGATAACATGATGGAAACAGCATACTCAACAGCAGTTGCTGCAAACTTCCGTACAGAAAGCCGTGGTGCACACTCTCGCTTTGACTTCCCAGATCGTGATGACGAAAACTGGTTATGTCACTCAGTATTCAATCCGGTAACGGATGAAATGAGCAAGCGTGATGTAAACTATGCGCCGAAACTGCGCGAAGCATTTCCACCTAAAGCACGTACCTACTAGGAGCGAGACGATGGCACAAGTACAATTTTCTGTTTATCGTTACAATCCAGATGTTGATAACGCCCCCCGTATGCAAGAATATACTTTGCAAACGGAAGAAGGCCACGACATGATGGTATTGGATGCACTTTTATTATTAAAAGAGCAAGATCCAACGTTATCATTTCGTCGTTCATGCCGTGAAGGTGTGTGTGGCTCTGACGGTGTTAACATGAATGGTAAAAATGGTTTAGCATGTATTACTCCTTTATCAACGCTACAAAAAGGTGGCAAAGGTAAAATCGTAATTCGTCCATTACCAGGTTTACCAGTGGTACGTGACCTTGTTATTGACATGAGTCAGTTCTACACTCAATACGAAAAAGTAAAGCCTTATCTAATTAACGATACACCTGCTGCAGGTGAGCGTCTTCAATCAATTGAAGAACGTGACAAGTTAGATGGCTTGTATGAGTGTATTCTATGTGCATGTTGTTCAACATCGTGTCCTTCGTTCTGGTGGAATCCAGACAAGTTCATCGGTCCAGCTGGTCTTCTTCATGCTTACCGTTTCTTGGCAGATAGCCGAGATACAGCAACAGAAGAGCGTTTAGCTGACTTAGACGATGCATTCAGCGTGTTCCGTTGTCACAGTATCATGAACTGTGTTAGCGTTTGTCCTAAAGGTCTTAATCCAACTAAGGCAATCGGACAAATCAAATCAATGTTAATAAACCGTTCAGTTTAATAATATTGATAAATGTAAGATGGCTAATGTAAATTAGCCATCTTGTTATAACAATTAATTTCTGCGCTAAAGAAAAGGGCTTATAAATGCACGAAGGTGTGATGAAGGCATGGCTAGAATCTTCACATTTAAACGGCGGAAACGTTGCTTATATAGAAGAGCTTTATGAAGCGTATTTAGACAATGCGACTTCTGTGCCAGAAGAATGGCGAGAAGTGTTCGAACAATTACCAAAAGTAGATGGTGTGGATGTTGAAGTAAAGCATTCAGAAGTTCGTGCACAGTTTGCGGCGCTTGCGAAAAACAAGCATAGAGAAGTAGTGGTAGCAGAGGGCAGTGGTAGCGGCGATCCTAAACAGGTCAAAGTACTGCAGCTTATTAATGCTTTCCGTTTCCGTGGTCACCAAAATGCTAACTTAGATCCATTAGGCATTTGGCAGCGTGAACGTGTTCGAGATTTAGAACTTGAATACCATGAATTATCTAAAGCTGATTTTGACCGTGAATTTAACGTGGGATCGTTTGCCGTAGGCCGCGATACCATGCCTTTAGGTGAGTTATATCAAGCACTAATGACCACATATTGTGGTTCAGTAGGTGCTGAGTATATGCACATCACATCAACTGAAGAAAAACGTTGGTTACAACAACGTTTAGAATCAGTGCAATCACGACCAACATTCAGTAAAGAAGAAAAGTTGCGTATCCTCAAAGGATTAACCGCAGCCGATGGTCTTGAAAAGTATTTAGGGGCTAAGTTCCCAGGTGCTAAGCGTTTCTCACTCGAAGGTGGTGATGCGTTAGTACCGATGCTGAAAGAGCTTATTCACCGTGCTGGCGAAAGTGGCCAACAAGAAGCGGTAATTGGTATGGCTCACCGTGGTCGCTTAAATGTTCTTGTCAATGTACTTGGTAAAAATCCATCAGAACTATTTGATGAGTTTGCTGGCAAGCATAAAGAAACATTAAGCTCAGGTGATGTTAAATACCACATGGGTTACTCTTCGGATTTTGCTACTAAAGGTGGCAAAGTTCATATGGCTCTTGCCTTTAACCCATCGCATCTTGAAATCGTAAACCCAGTAGTTATGGGCTCGGTTCGTGCACGTTTAGACCGTTTGGGTGACAGTTCAGGTATTAAAGCACTACCTATCACCATTCATGGTGATTCGGCAGTTGCAGGCCAAGGTGTTGTTCAAGAAACCTTTAACTTATCGCAAACAAATGCGTTTAGTTGTGGTGGTAGTATTCGCATTGTAGTGAACAACCAAGTTGGTTTTACTACAAGCAAACAATACGATGTACGTTCAACAGATTACTGTACAGACATCGCAAAAATGGTGCAATCGCCTATTTTCCACGTTAATTCAGATGACCCTGAAGCGGTTGCATTTGTTACGCAAATCGCACTTGATTTCAGAAATCAATTTAAACGTGATGTGGTTATTGATCTAGTTTGTTATCGTCGTCACGGCCATAATGAAGCGGATGAGCCGAATGCGACTCAACCGATCATGTACCAAAAAATCAAAAAACACCCTGTGCCACGTTTGATCTACGCAGATCAGTTAATGGCTGAAGGCTCGTTTACTGAAGATGAAATTAAAGCACTGGCTGATGACTACCGTAATGGTTTAGACGAAGGCAATTGTGTTGTTGAAGAAATTCAACCAGAAACATCACACTCATCTGATTGGGCTAAGTATGTTGGCCATGAATGGAGTGTTGATTACGATGCCAGCGTTCCAGTTGAAAAATTAAAAGAACTGGGTAACAAAATAGCAAGTTACCCTGAGCAATATAAAGCCCAGTCTCGCGTTAAAAAGATTTACGATGATCGCAAATTAATGGCTAACGGTGAGAAACCACTTGATTGGGGTATGGCAGAAACACTTGCTTATGCAACAATCGCAACTGAAGGCACTGATATTCGTTTAACAGGCCAAGATTCAGGGCGTGGTACTTTCTTCCACCGCCATGCAGTTGTACATAGTCAAACTGATGGGGCCACTTACACGCCTTTACAGCACTTAAGTGAAGATCAAGGTACTTTCCAAGTATTTGACTCTGTGCTTTCAGAAGAAGCGGTTGTGGCGTTTGAATATGGTTATGCGACAGCAGAGCCAACATCACTAGTATTGTGGGAAGCACAGTTTGGTGATTTTGCTAACGGCGCCCAAGTTGTATTTGACCAATTCTTAAGTTCAGGTGAGCAAAAATGGGGCCGCTTATGTGGACTGACCATTTTATTGCCACATGGTTATGAAGGGCAAGGTCCTGAGCACAGTTCAGCACGTTTAGAGCGTTTCTTACAGCTATGTGCTGATCACAACATGCAAGTATGTGTGCCATCAACACCGGCACAAGTATATGCAATGTTACGTCGTCAATCAGTAAGACCACTGCGTCGCCCACTGATTGTTATGACACCTAAATCATTGTTACGTCATCCACTTGCAACGTCGTCGCTTGAAGAGCTTGCAGAAGGTGTATTCCATAATATGATCGATGAAATCGATGATATTGATGCTAAGAAAGTAGAACGCGTAGTATTTTGTAGTGGTAAAGTTTACTACGAGCTATTACAAGAGCGTCGTAAGCTTGAGCAAGACAATATAGCTATTGTGCGTGTTGAACAGTTATACCCATTCCCACATGATGAAATGGAAGCCATTATGGCGCGTTATCAACATGTGAAAGACTTTGTTTGGTGTCAAGAAGAGCCGCAAAATCAAGGTGCTTGGTATTGTTCACAACACCACTTTGTAGATGCAATCCCACAAGGTGCGAAGCTTAAATATGCAGGTCGTAAAGCCTCTGCTTCTCCAGCGTGTGGTTATATGTCAGTGCATACTAAAGAACAACAAGCGCTTGTCGCAGACGCGCTTACTATTGAAAATAAAGGATAAGCAATGAGCACAGAAATTAAAGTTCCTGTTCTTCCTGAGTCGGTTGCTGATGCTTCCGTTGCTACATGGCATGTAAGTGTTGGCGACAAAGTAAGCCGTGATCAGAACTTAGTAGATATCGAAACAGACAAAGTTGTTTTAGAAGTTGTTGCACCACATGATGGTGTGATCACTGAAATTTCACAAGAAGAAGGTGCAACCGTACTTGGCGACCAAGTGATCGGTATCATTGGTGAGGCTGATGCAGCTGCGCCAACTGAAGACGCAAAGAGCGAAGCTGCACCAGCTTCGGACAAACAAGAAAACGCGCCAGCGGCGCAATCAGCACCAGCATCAGAAGGTAAAGAAGTGGACATTAAAGTACCTGTACTTCCAGAATCAGTCGCAGACGCGACAGTAGCTACTTGGCATGTGCAACCAGGTGACGCAGTAACACGCGATCAAAACCTAGTTGATATCGAAACTGATAAAGTTGTTCTTGAAGTTGTTGCTCAAGAAGATGGCGTAATGGGTGAAATTATTCACGCAGAAGGCGATACAGTACTGGGTGACCAAGTTATCGGTAAAGTTAAAGCCGGTGGCGCACCAGCTGCAGCCCCTGCAGCAAAAGAACAAGCTCCAGCTGCTGATTCTAGCGATAGCTCAGACGTGTTAACACCGTCAGTGCGTCGTTTAATCGCAGAAAAAGGCCTAGATGCTTCTAAAATTAAAGGCTCTGGTAAAAATGGTCGTGTGACAAAAGAAGATGTTGATCAATTCTTGAAGTCACCAGCTCCTGCGGCGAAAGCTGAAGCAGCGCCAGCGGCACCAATGGGTGACCGTACACAAAAACGCGTGCCTATGACACGTTTACGTAAAACCATTGCTAATCGTCTTCTTGAAGCGAAAAACTCAACGGCAATGTTAACGACATTTAACGAAGTTAACATGAAACCAATCATGGATCTTCGTAAGCAGTATCAAGAAGTGTTCGAGAAACGTCACGGTATCCGTTTAGGTTTCATGTCTTTTTACGTAAAAGCAGTTACTGAAGCACTAAAACGTTTCCCTGACGTAAATGCATCAATTGATGGCGATGATATCGTATACCACAACTATTTTGATATCAGCATTGCAGTTTCTACGCCACGTGGCCTAGTGACTCCAGTACTAAAAGATTGCGATAAGCTATCTGTTGCTGAAATCGAAAAAGGTATTCGTGAATTAGCACTTAAAGGTCGTGATGGTAAGTTAACACTTGACGACATGACGGGTGGTAACTTCACTATCACTAACGGTGGTGTGTTCGGTTCGTTACTATCAACACCTATTATTAACTTACCGCAGTCTTCAATTTTGGGTATGCATAAAATCCAAGATCGTCCAATGGCTGTGAATGGTAAAGTTGAAATTCTTCCTATGATGTATTTGGCATTATCTTATGATCATCGCCAAATAGATGGTAAAGAATCTGTTGGCTTCTTAGTAACAATTAAAGAGTTACTTGAAGAT
>NZ_JACJFH010000200.1:0-2466 GCF_014164495.1 Pseudoalteromonas sp. SG41-5
GAGAGTACATAACTAACAGCTAAATGGTGTCTGTGGATGTGTTGTGCAGGCACGCAAAAATGTATGGCTAAACACTAATCTTAAACGATTCTAGCGCTCAGCCTTACAACATCCATGTTGTTAAAAAGCGGGTTTATTTTTACTTGAATTCAAGTTATCAATGAGTACATTTACTGCGCTGTGATTACTTCATGAACGGTATTCTCACGCTCAAAGTTGAGATTAAATTGGCCTTGGCGATTAATGGTAAAAATAGCCCGCGTCCAGTTTTCTGGTTGGTGTTTAGTGGCATTCACAAATAGGGTGTTGAATAAATCGACTATCTCGTCTGTCACGGTAATCGGCTGTTCGCTTGTATCAGCAGCAGTTTGATAATGATCTTTGCATTCAAGCTCGCTTTCATCTTCGCAGTTTAAAATAAGTTGTGCTTCAAGCCACGGCTCTTTTATTTGCTGATAAAGGTACTGACCTAGGTGATGCGAGATGTTTTTAATATTTGGTTGCATATGCTGTCCTTAGCGTTGTTTGATTTATTCAAAAATATTTGCTGTTTTAAGTAAAGAGCTTATCGCCAAAGTTAAAGTCGGGAAACTTTCTAGCTCTTCCCACGTGAAAGAGTCTACAATCTGAAATTGATTTACCTCTAAGTGATAAACCACCCTTGAGCTGCTTTCATCACAAAAAGCGACGAAATTACGTAAAGATTCTTCTACATGAAATTCTTGATTGGCTTCAATAATTCCAGCTAAGTAATATGGTTCATTTTGTTCTTTAGCACTATAGAGATTTAATCCATTTATAGAAAAGCCATTTGATATTTTTAATAGATCTAAAAATTCACTTGGAGGTTGAAACTTGAAGGCTTTGGTGAAATACGCACTAAAAGCCTTTACCTCATCCAAACTGATAGGCGTTAGAAAAAAACCTTCGCCAAAGTGAGTTTGCTCTTCTGAGTTTTTCTCTATCAGGTAATTAATTAACTTTTTTATATCACTCATAGTAACTTTGGTCTGCCCCTACATAGAAACTTAAAAAGGTCAAAGAGATCTAATAAAAGGGCTTTAACCCATAACATTTTTGCATGCTAAGCTAGCGCTACTTAAGCCTTTTCAAATCAAGTTTAATTTTGCTGAGATAGCTGTTTTTCATATAATTGCTGAATGTCTATTTCGGCTTCTTCAATATAGTCACAGTCACCATAATCAATGGCAAGCTTCAGTCGTTGCTGAAATAGATTGGTTGATTTTTCAATTTCGCCTAATTCAAATTTAAGCACGGCTAGTTGGAATATGCTGTTAAACTTATTTATAAAAGTATCTTCAGGGTAACCACAGTCTGTTTTTGACATTTCTTTTAGGTAATGCTCAGCATCTTCCATCAAACCAAGTTCGTAACTATTGTTTGCTAAATTATTTAAAATGAGATGTTTTATTTCTTCTAAATCAGGATTACTCAAAATTTCTTTATTAAGCTGCAACGCTTCTTTATATCGCCCAACCTCATGGAAGCAAGCCGCTTTTAACGCAATTAAATTAGACACTTCGTTTTGAGTACGGTGGTTAGCATTAGCGATTGCTGCTTGTAAGTATTCAAGTGCATTTTGATGTTCATTGAATTCACTATATGCTTCGTATAAACGGTGATTTAAAGAAAATACTTGCTCTTGATTTAACTTTTTTAAAGTTGCATTTAATTCCAAAGCTATCGTTGAGTGACTAATAATTTCAGATTCATAATCATAACTCTTAGAGTAAATCATTGATAAGTAGTAATTTGCGTATAGCTTTTCTTCATTTGTTTGCGAACTAGCTAATAATTCACTTAAATCCTCTCGCATTCCAGAGAAGCTAAACATACGTTCAGGGTCTTCTATCGTTTTACCCAACTCGAGGATTTTAGATACAAGGGTAGATTTTTTTGACTTAAATATTTTGTTTAGTAATGTAGAACCCACATTGAGCTTTTTCATTTCATTCATCCTTAAATTTTAAATTGGCTTTCTAGTGCATTTACGAAGTAACGATGATGTCATGAACGGTATTCTCACGCTCAAAATTGAGATTAAATTGGCCTTGGCGATTAATCGTGAAAATGGCGCGCGTCCAGTTTTCTGGTTGGTGTTTAGTGGCATTCACAAATAGGGTGTTGAATAAACCGACTATCTCGTCTGTCACGGTAATCGGCTGTTCGCTTGCATCGGAAGCAGTTTGATAATGCGCTTTGCATTCAAGTACGCTTTCATCTTCGTAATTTAAAATAAGTTGTGCTTCAAGCCACGGCTCTTTTATTTGCTGATAAAGGTACTGACCGAGTTGTTGTGGGATGTTTTTAATGTCAGGTTGCATGTGCTGTCCTTAGCGTTATGTTCGTTTATAGCTGGACTTCGGACTTCAAAAAGTCATAGTAAAAAAGTCCATCTTCTTCATGATCTTCAAATATTTCTTTTCCGGCTAACATATAGGCCTT
>NZ_JACJFH010000201.1:0-2452 GCF_014164495.1 Pseudoalteromonas sp. SG41-5
AGAAAACCGTTTTATTTACCTTACGAAGACATTGTTTGTTTTGGTGCAAATGAGCGCAATGTAGGCTCAGCCCGTGGTGGTTCACGCGTGTTTGTGTCTCTCATGGTGCCATTAAAGTACCCTAAGCATTATAGACTCACTAAACCGACATTTTACGTAGGTGGTTTTAATCGTGAGTGGGATTCGCTGCAATATGCAACAGCCATGACCTTTATGGATACATCAATCCCGCTTGGTACACACTTATATCAATCAATAGAGCACTACTTCAAAATAGATAAAGATATAACAGAAAAACACGGATTTCCTGAGGAGTTAAAACCCTATTTAGACCCAGCAGATTGCCAAGTTAACCGTCAGGAAGTGTGGTAATTAAAAGCTAAATCGCTCTTTAAAAATTTAAAAAATTGAACCTAAAGTGATGCATTTAATTGTTTTAGGTTTAGTTTGCAGCTTATGTAGATAGCGGTATTGTTATTTTTCCTGATAAAGCATCAGGTGACGCCGCTTTTCTAGCTGTAATTTGCCGACCCAAATACCACGAGAAACCCTTGGTGAAGTGGTGAGTATTTTATACCTGATTACAGGCAACGCTTGATCTCTGAACCTGAAAGAAAAGAAACGTTAAATCGGAATACAAAGCCAAACGGTTATTTATGCAACTAACCTGCGGTATGCCGTAAATACCCTATTTTAATATTATTAAGAGGGAAATCATGAACAAGGACGAAAAAATGAACGCAACAATCAAAAGTATCCCAAGCAAATTCACGGTTGTAAACTTTACGGCTAATTATAAGACACACTTCAACGCCAGTTTGAATGTGGCTATATGGACTGTCATAGCAGCTGCTTTTGCATTATTGACACTATCTGCAATTTTTACGTCACTAACAGGGCCTGATTATCTCTATATTCAAGGAGATATGTCGTTGACTCAATTTTGGCAACTATACTCAGGCCCAATTGCGACGGTTGGCTTTTTATTGACTTATGGTTGCACACAGTTAGTTACTATCAATAAGTCGTATTGGAAAGTGTACTTTATGAATAATGTTGAGGTGATTTATAAAGGAGAAAAACTAGACTTAAATTGTTATGAACTAAGGATGTACGATAAGGGTAAGTTTATTATTGCTAAAAATAACCAGCAAATTGATGACTTTATTTTTCAGCTTAACAACGTTAGTTAATTTAGGTCTATGCTATCCCAGCTTTATCTATGTGGCCGAAACATTTCGAAGTTGATTGGAAAGTAAAAGTACAGTACCGCCTAGATAAAAATGTGACCTTGCCCTATGTGGATATTGATGAGCGTAATAACTGGGATAAAGGTGAGCAACCAGATAAAGCATGGATAATAAAGGAAATAGAATATGCATGAGCAGTATGCTGAAACCGCTTATAGAGGTAAGCAATATGCAAAATTTAGAGATGAAATAGCGACTGATGAGCGTGACTCTATGTATTGCCGTTATCAAAGTAAGCAAGCAATATACCCAAGAGGAAATGTTTTTGGACACTGTTTTGACAGTTCTCAAAACTCCGATTATAAATATAATTTATCAGGAAAAGCTGAACATTATAGAAATGTTCTTGGTAGTGATCCGCATATTTTAAGTCTATCTACATTAGGAAAAAAAGTAATTGACGTACTATTATTTTTTTGGTTTTGTGCGCATTTAACTCTTCTACTTTTTATATTTTGTTTACCTCTTTTTTTATTTCTATTTGGAGATCCAGAAGAGGCAAAAGATGTATTAATTGTACTTTTATTTATATGGGGAGGATCTAAATTATTTAACTTAACTATCTGGACGTTAATAAGAAAAATAGTTATGCATTCAAGAATGAATTTTGAGAGAACTACGGGCCTTGTCTGGCTATCTCAAAATGACAGTACCGAAGTAATTAATAAACTTCCATTTGAAGAGTTTAATGCTCACTATAAAGTCCAGAACAACCCTCAAAGCGGCTTTCCATTTAGGGGATTTACACTATTACATTTTAAAAAAGACGTTTTTTATGCGTGGACAGGTGCTAATTTAATTAGCTCTGCATTTGTACATTGGGAATTATTACAAAACTTTATGGATGTTACTCAACCTTTAGCTGATATTCCGCAATTTGAATATTACCGTGAGTTTGATAAAACCACCGCTGAATTTGATAAAGCGAATGGCCGCCCTAAGTACTTTTGGTATCGGGTTGATAAGTCATTTTTAAAAGAAATGTCTAAAGCGGATGATGAACTTAGAAAAGAATTTAATGATGAAGAACAGCTCAATAACTTATTGACGGGTAAACCTATCAGAAAGCTAACACCGCCGGATATATTTAAATTCCCATGGAAATATGCGGATAATATAAAAGCTGAAAGCGAGATTAAATTTGGCAAAACGTTGTGGCAAAAATTCACTTCATTTTTAATGATTGATTTGTAGTTAAACAA
>NZ_JACJFH010000202.1:0-2368 GCF_014164495.1 Pseudoalteromonas sp. SG41-5
GCCATTATAATCATACTGGAATGATACGCTTTCGCCAGGATTAAATAGTAAGAAATGATTAGCTGCAGCCCCCTCTAAACCAATACTTTTAAATGCTTCAATCATACTACCATCATCAATAATACTTTGAACTTCACGACGTGTATACTTAACACCAAAAGACCAATCATCGTTTATCATACCTTGATACCCTAAGATAAGCTCATCTTGATACATTGGGGCTAAGCCACTATCGCGAACACTTACAGGACTTGGAGTCGTTCCATCTCCAATTACGTCAGTATCACCTAGTTTATCTCCTAAAACAGGAACACCGTCAGTACCTTCACTTTGTATTGTGTAGTAATCATGAGTATATAACTCTGCACCAGCTAAGCGAACATTAGTGTTTGAAGCAACAGGTAAAAAGTAACGTCCGGCATTAGCAAATACTTTGTGCTCGCCATCACCAAACAGATCATAAGCTAACCCTAAGCGCGGTGCAAATTGATTGTCTATTTTAACAAATGTATCACCACTTGCATTAAGATTTTCAAAGCTATCCCAACGGAAACCAATAGTTGCAGTTAGGCGGTCGGTTATATTCCAAGTATCTTCGATATAAAATGCTTCGTTATTGATGTCAAACTCACCGCCAACATTGTAATTACGTACACGAACATACCGGCCTGAATCTTGAATCTCATAACCATTTGGTAAAATCGCACCGGCATCATAACCAATATATCGGTAATAAATTCCACCAGAAAGCTCTACTTCACTAGTTGAAGTGTTTTTCTCTGCATCATAACCAAAACGTAACTGATGATCATCAGCTACTCGCCATTCAAAATCAATTCTATATTGCTTACGTTCGTCACTATTTGTTGATATTTGAAATGCTGAAGGATCCCAACAACCAAGATTTTGTCCATTTTGAGCATCAATGATTGCAGGACAATCTGCACCATCTGAACGGGTTGTATCATTAAATTCAACTTTACCCGCCATAGCAGACACTGAAAAATAATCCGTAATATTACCATTATAACGTATTGACCAACTAGTGCCTCCAGTTAATGAACTAGATGATGAAGTGTTTTCTGTATCTAAAACACCATTTTCATCCCTATCATATGTTGTCGAATTTTCAGTTGTTTCATCTTTGAAAATCCATCCCATCAAGGTATGGTCTTCATTGATGTTCCAGTCAAGACGGGCTAAATAATAAGGGTCGTCATCATTACGATTTAATAATGTTGTCCCACGAGTTTGGATGTCATCGTAATTTGTCTCTCTAAATTCATATAGACCATAGAAAAATAAAGTATCTTCAATTAACGCACCACTTGCAAAAAGATCTGTTTTTCTTGACTCTCTTGAATCACCACTATTATCGGTAATAATATCACCAATTCGGTTGGCACAATCTTCAACAACGTCACCATTTTCAGCTTTATAGCTACAATCATCAGCTAAATAATAAGAGTTTGGACGTTTCCCATAGAGCGAATCAAGGTTTTGTGTATGCTGTAAACCAAAATGGAACTCGTTAGAGCCACTTTTTGTTACAGAGCTAACAACACCACCAGTAGAGCGTCCAAATTCAGCTGAGTAACCACCTGTTTTAATCTGGAAAGAGTCATAAGCCAAAAATGGAATAGTAGACCCGCCAACACCATTGCGGAAATTGGTCATATTAAGACCATTTACATAATAAACATTTTCAGCTTGAGAAGCACCGCCAAAACTACCTAATGAACTACCTTTAGCATCTGAAAACCGTGCATCACCTAAATTTACGCCGGGAGATAGCATTGCAACAGATGTAATATCTTGAGCAACAGGTAAGCGCGATAATTCATCAGCGGAAATATTAAATGATGCTTCTGAGTTTGTAACGTCAACACGTGCAATTCGGCTACCAGTCACAGAAATAACTTCGAAGTCACCTGCAACCATATTAATTTCAAGAGACGAAGACTTACCAATTGCAATATTTACATCATTTAACACAGATGTCTGATAGCCATCTTTTTCTATTTTAATATCATAATTACCGATTGGAATTGAACCTAAGTTAAATTGCCCCTTAGAATCTACAATCAACTGTTTAACATAACCATTTTCTTTGTTAGAAATAGTAACAGTTGCCCCAGCAATAGGCGCTGAACTTGATTGTTGAGTTACAACCCCTTTAATCGCACCATCAACGTTTCCTGCTAATGCAGTTGCACTGTAAAAAGTTAATGAAGAGCAAATTGCTGCGCAAACTGCAGCTTTTTTAAATAATTTGTTCACTTGTATCATTATTGAATCCCTAAATGTTATTATTTATATACCCCATTAATAATTGGGGTATATATATTTAACATTTACAAAACAAAAC
>NZ_JACJFH010000203.1:0-2323 GCF_014164495.1 Pseudoalteromonas sp. SG41-5
GTCTTGGATGGTGAGCAGGCTCTTACAGGAATAGATGTAGAGATCAGCCGTTTGTGGTTAACGCAGTCTGGATTCGGTAGTCAGTTTGTTTCTTTACCGTCATCAAAGCGCGGTTTGGTCGAGCTTGAAAAAGGCCGCGTGGATATATTAACTGCTGCGAGTTTCAATCAACAACGTGCCCAATATAGTCACTTTTCAACCCCATATAGACGTGAGAAAATGCGGCTGTTCTGGTATGAAGATGCTAAGTACCTAACACACGATTTAGCCAGCCTGTTGGCGCAACAAAAAACCATAGCCGTAAATAATGGTGGTTATTATGGTAAAGAATTTGAGCAGCTAAGCAAAGTCACAAACAATAAAGATTTACTTGTACGAGTACCTTTGCTCAAGCACCGGCTATATATGTTAAAAGCTAAACGCGTCGATTTTATGATCGATGATGAAATATCTGGGTTATACCTCATAAGCCAAGAAAAAATCCCCGGTATTACACTGCATCCTTATGTTATTCATGATAATCCAATCCATTTTATGCTCAGTAAAAAAACGGTCACGATGGACAATGTGCGCTCAATTAATGCAGCGATCATTGATATGCAATCGAATATCAAGCAAATAATTGCCAGCTATACCTATTAATTAACTGGCTATAATTGATACCACTAAAGCTGCGCACGTTTTACTGTGTCTGAAGGGTTTTCACCAAATAGTTGTTTATAGTCTTTAGCAAACTGGCCCGGATGCCAAAAGCCCCAATTGGCGGCAATCATTGAAATGGGTTTATTTTGTTGCGGATCACTGAGTTCACGGCGTATTTGGTTAAGCCTGGTCATGCGTAAAAAACGCAGCGGATTGATGCCTAAAATACTTTCAAAGCTGTATTGTAAAGTCCGTCGACAAACGTAGGTAAACTCACATAATTGGGTGATAGTCACTATGTTGTCTGGGTGATCGTGAATAAATTCTTTCGCTTTATCAACAACGTTTTTACGGTGTTTATAACTTGGGGTTACTTTTTGCTGGGGGAGTTGTGATTGCAGTAAGTGCAGCACTAAATTTAATAAAATATCGTGTTGTAAAGCCGCACTTGCTCCACCGCCATTAGCATAAATGATTTGTTCAATGCATTCACGAGCACGTTGCAGTGCTTGTGGTGATGTTGTAATACGCGGTGATCCATGCTCACAAATGCCCTGAAGCGACAACCCTTGTTGCTGAGCAATTTGATGAAGGGTATCTTGATTGATCACCATGCCATAAATATTAAATTGCGCAGGGGTGATCAGCTCAAAGTTGCAATCACTTGGGCGGCACATTAATTGATTATCAGCGATGGTGAGACCGTTAATTTTACTGTTTAGTGCGTTTACCGGAATGCCAAGCCATAACGCATTTGGCCATACTTTACACTGTTGTCGTAATGCGCACTGTGTATACTCTTTAAACACTTGCAAACCATCATAAGCCACTTCATCAATACAGCCATAAAAGCGGCCATCACTGACTTGATCATATTTTTGTTGCCAGTTTGTTAGGTTTCCCGCCTGCTGGTCCACATCGGTTGTAGCTAAAGTGCACTTACTTGGTGCATTTGTCGGTAAATTATGTTGCATAGTTGCGTATTACACCTCAGGCTAATTATTACAAGTAAACAGTAGTTGTCCGATTTTTAATTTTAACTATATGATTTTTATTGTTTAAGTAACATTTGCCAAAACTTGATAGTTGCTTGGTACGCTATAAGCTACCTTAAAAGAATCGTTGTACTGTTTATTGCTTTATTTATTGTTTTTTATTGTAGTAAAGGCAATAGCTGTGCCTATCCTTTTTAACACACATTTTGTCAGCAAGGTAAGTTTATGAGTAAATCGTATCGATACACGTTAGGAAGTAAAACCTACCAGTTTAACAATCTCGCACAGTTAATGGCTAAAGCGACCCCGCAGCGCTCTGGTGATAGCTTGGCAGGTGTTATTGCCAGTTCTGCCGAAGAGCGAGCCGTGGCACAAATGACGCTGGCAGAAGTCCCTTTAAAAACATTCTTGAACGATGCCTTGATCCCTTATGAAGACGATGAAATTACTCGGCTAATAATAGATGAACATGACACTAACGCATTTGCAGCAATCGCACATTTAACGGTAGGTGATTTTCGTAATTGGCTGCTGAGTGATCACGCAACAAGCCATGTTTTAGCGACAATCAGAGCGGGTATTACCCCCGAAATGGCTGCTGCTGTTAGTAAAATAATGCGTAATCAAGATCTGATCTTAGTTGCCAAAAAGTGCCATGTTACGACTGCATTTAGAAATACCATTGG
>NZ_JACJFH010000204.1:0-2270 GCF_014164495.1 Pseudoalteromonas sp. SG41-5
GCCTCAGTTAACGAGGCTATGTGTTGATTAAGTTTAGAAAGTGCCCCTTACACCCACTAAAAACTGGCGACCTGATGAAAGGTTTTCGTAAGGGCGTGGCGTGTAAATATCATTCCACATATCTTGTTTTTCATCTGTTAAATTAACGGCTTCAAATGAAACACTCATTTTCTCTGTTAACTTGTAGCGGGCAGAGAAATTAAGCTTCGCCTTTGCATCATAACCACGCACAAAGGTTGATTCATCTTTATATTCGTCTAAATATTGTTTGTTATAGCCACTTCGGTAGTTATAAGAAAAACGAGCCGACCAATCGTCTACTTGATAGTACAAGGTTATGTTGTATGTGTTCTTTGATGTTTCTTCTTCTACTAAGTTAAGTTGCGTGCCATAAAATGGGTCTTCTATATCACGTGTATAATCAATATAGGTGTAGTTAGTTTGTAAACCTAAGGCATTAAATGGTTCAGGCAAGAAGGTAAAAGGCTGTTGATAAATAAATTCTGCGCCCCACATGCCTTCAGCATCGGTATTGACAAGTTGCGATACTTGCCAAGTCACAGTGCTAGGATCTGTGTCGCCAAGGTCGATACCAAGTCTATCAAGATCGGCTTGTGATAAAACTTGCTCAGAACTTGCTTTTGTTAAACCCGAAATATTTTTATAAAACAGTGATGTTGCAAGCAGCGATTCTTCAGCAAAGTACCACTCTAAACCAACATCATATTGTTTCGCTTTATAAGGCTTGAGTGACGGGCCTGCACCCATCTTAATTGTCGCTGATGGATCATCAATACTCGGCGTATTAATACTGATTGAAGAACGTAAATCAGATAATTTTGGGCGAGTAATTGCGTGTGAATAACTAAAGCGACCGACTAAGTCCTCAGTGATATCGTAAGCAAGGTTTAATGATGGCAGCCATTCATCTCCTTCACTCACAGACTCACGCCAACCATAACCTGCAGCATAGTTTGCACCGTCGCCACGTCCCGCAGTGAAACCATCTTTGTAAATATGATCTAAATTTACGATACGACTGGTGTTTTTGTTATCAACATAACGCACACCAACATTACCACGTAGCTCTTTATCAAATATGTAGTTTCTGAAATCTAACTGGACAAATGCTGTAGCAACTTCTTCTTTAATATAATAAGTGCGTCTAAAATCTTCTTTGGCTTGAAAAAAGTCTGCCCCAGCAAAGGCGTTGTACATGGCATTATAATCAGGTGCTAACCAAGTACTACTGTTAAGCGTTGATGAACCAGGAATTGAAGCGTTGTTACCAAAACTTACACCTTGTTTATCTAAAGTGGTATTAAACAAGCTGCCATCAATTTGGGCTGCATCTAGCGATATAACACGCTCTTCTGCTATTGCGCCTGATGTTTTGTTTGTTTCTCTATTGATGTCTTTCCAGTTATTTAAATTATATTGTTGTTCTGTTTCAAAACTACGCTGACCAACACCAAACTTAACCGTATATTCATCGTTAATCTCGTATGTAAAATCAACTCTAATAGTTTTGTTTTCACTTTCAATTGTTTGCGAGCGATTACGTACTAAACCAGCGGTGTAATTAGTTGGATCTGTCATCACCGACGCTATTTCATCTTTACTATAATTCCCGCCAGGTGCCTGACCTGCGGCAAATGCAAATGATGGCATATTAGTGTTTAACTCACCGCTACCAATCGCTTGTCCGCCCGGGTTATTAATTAATGATAATGGGTCTATATTACTATCAAAACTATAGGCCACGGTAGATTGATTACTATCTAGGGCAAAGGTGGTCATATTCGGAATGTCTAAATCTGATTTACCTTGGCCTATTAGGAAGTTCATTTTAAAACGATCGTTAATAAACCAATTTCCAGTAAAGCTAACTTGATCAAAAGTTGATTCAGATGTATCTTTGCGTGTTTCTGAACGGATAATGGCGTTTGAATATGCACCTGCGACTATGGTGTTGTTGGCATCGACATAAATGTTTTCAGGGACGATATCTTTTTGATCTCGTAATAATACTTCGTAGTGATATTCTTCAGAATCATTATCCAAGCTTGCATGCAACACATCTAAGTTGAATGAGAGATCATCAGTAGGCGCATATTGAAAAGCAATTGTTGCACCAAGACGTTTTTGTTGTTTTGAATACAATGAATAGCGAGGAATACGCGGTAAATATAATCCATCTAAATTTTCATTGGTGTAATTCCCGTTTGGCATTAGTAATGTTTTCAGTGCTACGGTAAGATAATTTGAGC
>NZ_JACJFH010000205.1:0-2202 GCF_014164495.1 Pseudoalteromonas sp. SG41-5
ACCGTTTCATGCCCAAAAAACTACCCCGTTCATGCTTCGCATTGCTGCCTCTACGACCAATTTACACCGTACAATCAAGGACTATTGATGTCATTAATTTCAGTAAAAAAATCACCAATAACGCCACTGTTAACTAAGTCATTTTCACGCCGTGCAGTAATAATGTTACTAAGTGTCGCTACGTTGCTATTAACAGGCTGTGGTGATGAGCCTAATCCACCTGCTAAACAAGTTGTTGAAGAGCAACCCAGCCGATTTAGTAAAGATAAATTGGCGTATCGTCATACATACCACCCTGAATGGCCTAAAGAGGTGCGCGATGAGGTGTATGGCGATAAAGAAACGTTTTCAACTCCGCGGATTTTATTTAAAACCAACATAGAGTGGACGGGGCAAACTACATTATTTTCTGCGCGCATGGATCTCTCTGATAGGCGCCGCATTATTCCCGAAACTGCATTTGAAGATAAATGGATGGTTGGGCTACATAAACCGGTGCGCTCGCCAGATAACCGCTACATTGCTTTATCTATGGATACAACAGAGCACGGTTTCACCCGCGAGCTGTGGGATACTAAAACCCAACAGTTTATTTTTATGAGTAAAGGCCATGGTTATGCTCATTTTAATTGGACTAAAGACAGTGAAAATGTGATTTTTTACGCCAGTGGTAAACATTATAATTACCACGTACCCACTAAAACACTTACTGAGCGGCCAATTATTTACTCTAATGGCTTGTATTTATTGCCAGATGGCAAAACCTTTTTAGCACATAAAAAAAATGAGTATTGGTTACATGACTTTAATGGCGACGTGATAGAAAAGGTTGATTTAGGCTATAACAACCATCTTTCTATGCGTAGTTTTAAGGTATCTCCCTTCGGCGATTATATTTATTTTTTATCAGAAGGGCTTGGGGCGGCGCAAAATTACTGGATTAACTTATCGGACCCCAATAAGCGCATTATATCACCAAGAAAAGCAGATACTTACTTTTTCTCAGATAAAAAAAATAAAGTGTTAACAAAATCTAAAAGAAAGTCTACTGAGCTTCTTGGGAATGGTTGGGCGTTTAATAATTATTACTTTATTGAGTTAGATTTAGTGACCCGGCAAACAAAAGAGATACCGATTAAAGAAAGTAATATTTGGGGCATGATGCGAGTATATATTTATGGCGTGTTTAATATCAAGGATGAACAATGACAGAGCAATTGAATACAGGGATATGTAGCTTCCCTAAAGCGTATTTACTCACGGGCTATGTGAATGAAGGTAAGCCAATCAGTAAGCTCACTCTGTTGTTTAATCGTGTGGTGGTGGCTGATAGTAATGAAGCGATACCAATACTATTAAGCACTGATGAAGGTGCGGTGATCGAGGTTGTTGATGACAAGCAGTTGACAACACGCACACCGTTTCATGCTCATAAAACTATTTATCTTAAGCTTCTCAAGCTTTGCACTGCTGCACTTGCGACCAATTCACACCGTACAATCAAGGACTATTGATGTCATTAATCTCAGAAAACACAGCACGATTTAAACCGTTTTTAACGCCGCTGTTAACTAAGTCATTTTCACGCCGTGCAGTCATAATGTTACTAAGTGTCGCTACGCTGCTATTAGCAGGCTGTGGTGAGGAGCCTAATCCACCTGCTAAACAAGTTGTTGAAGAACAGCCCAGCCGATTTAGTAAAGATAAAAGAGCATATCGCCATACATATCATCCTGAGTGGCCTAAAGAGGTGCGCGACGAGGTGTATGGCGATAAAGAAACATTTTCAACTCCGCGGATTTTATTTAAAGCCGACATAGAGTGGACAGGGCAAACTACATTATTTTCTGCGCGCATGGATGGCTCTGATAGGCGCCGCATTATTCCCGAAACTGCCTATAAAGATAAATGGAGGGTTGGGTTACATAAGCCTAAGCGCTCGCCAGATAACCGCTACATTGCTTTATCTATGGATACAACAGAGCACGGTTTTACTCGCGAGCTGTGGGACACCAAAACCCAACAGTTTATTTTTATGAGTAAAGGCTATGGCTATGCCCATTTTAACTGGACTAAAGACAGTGAAAATGTGATTTTTTACGCCAGTGGTAAACATTATAACTACCATGTACCGACTAAAACACTCACTGAGCGACCAATTATTTACTCTAATGGCTTGTTTTTATTGCCAGATGGTAAAAC
>NZ_JACJFH010000206.1:0-2197 GCF_014164495.1 Pseudoalteromonas sp. SG41-5
CGTAAGCATAGGATTATCTAAAGACAAAGTCTGTCTTGGAGGAGATAGTTCAGCATCAGACGAAAAACCTGTTAACGTAGCGGTACGATGGTTAGCGCCCAATAAGAGTGACCAGTCGCGATTAAAGTCATAGTCATAATTAAGTTGGTGTCCGCGAGAGTGCACTTTAGTTGGCGCATCATTAGGGTTACCTAAAAAACGGCTTCTAGGTACGGTATCAAAATTATCGTTAAGTACAACAATACCTCGGTCATACATTTGCTGCTGGTCAACGTACTCAAACTCATACGTTAATGACGATTTATCATTGATGCTGTAATACACCGAAGGCGTGATCACAAACTTATCATGATGTACGTGATCTCGAAAACTGTCACTATCTTGCCATGCACCATTAATTCGAAATGCAATATCTTCAGTTAGGCCGTTAGTGTAATCACCTTGCACACGTTTATGATCATCACTGCCAAGTTCAGCTTTTAACTGGCCTTGCTGATAGAACTGTGGTTTTTTAGTAATAATATTAATTGTACCGCCTGGTTCAGAGCGACCATAGAGTGCAGAACCTGGGCCTTTTAACACTTCAATATATTCAATGTTAGATACATCACGTGGGCCCGCAAAACCTCGCCCACCACTAAAGCCATTAATTAAATAGCCTGATGGCATATTTTCATTACCCGATAGCCCCCTTATAGAGTAGCTATCCCACAATGCCCCACCATTATTTTTGCGAGAAATACTGGCAGAAAAATCAAGTGCATCCCTGAATTTAGTGATGCCATTATCAACCATCATTTCTTTACTTAATGTGGTAATTGACTGCGGCAGCTCTTTAACAGGAATATCTCCTCTAAAGGCTTGTTTATGTGCAATTGTGATGGTTTCTATATCTGATTCTGTGGCATTAGAGCCAAAAGAGAGTGCTGCAAAGGCAAGAGTTAATGCTGAGTACTTCATGATCCACTTTAATGATTGCTAGTCTTGTTTGGATATAATATAACATAATTGCAAAGCAGTGATACAATATAACGTTCAATTTAATAAAAAATAATACCAACCCTAAATGCTATGGTGTCAGCTACTCTGCAACTTGTTCGTAAATGGCATTGGCCTGAGCAAGAGCAAGCGACTAACCTCACTATGCGCTTTGATTATTACTTTGACAAAGATGTCACTCGTGACGAAATAATTAGCCACTGTATTAAGCAATCAAAGCAACTGTGCAGTTAATTTATTTTGATCAGTATATTGAGCCTAAGGCCTGTATTGCCTACAATGGCACACAATATATTCAATGCAGATCACAATTATGACTGATACAAATAAACCAGAATTACCAGATCAACTTTCGATCAACCCACGTAGCAAATTTTATGTAGAAGAAGTATTCGAGCATGAAATCGGCATTACACTTAACGGCAAAGAGCGTTTTGACGTTGAAGAGTACTGCATCAGTGAAGGTTGGATCAAAGTAGCCGCACCTAAAGCACTAGACCGCCGCGGCCAGCCATTACTTATGAAAGTAAAAGGCACAGTAGAAGCGTTTTATAAGTAACCGCTAAATAATTGAAAAAGCCGACTTTTGTCGGCTTTTTCATCACTGATTTTTACTTAGCGCTAGATAACGCTATAACATTACTTTAATACCTTTTTGCACTCGGCTCTATTTAAACTCATTGATACCTTGGCAATTAAAAGCCGTTACCTTATAAAAAACTCAACAGGTACAACAAGCTCAAGATTATTGCCTGCGATACCATTTGGTATGGCGGGTAATGGCTGTGCGCGTTGTAACATTTTGAGGGCTTCATCATCCAGCGCTGGGTAACCCGATGTTTGCTCTATGCGGCTTGTGACGATCATACCGTCACGACCAACTATAAAGTATACGATTACAGTGCCTTGCTGGCGTCTACTTTTAGCTATTCTTGGGTATTCTTTGTGCTTTTCTAGCCATGTTAATAAGGTCGTTGCATAGTTTTTTTTGTTTGCAAAACTAGCATTAATAGCCCCCTTGTTAAGGGGGGAGCTTTGCGTATTCGTTGCAACTTTTTTATTACTAGAGACAACGCTCTCTGCATTTATTGCTAAGCTTGCACCCTCTGCACCTTGGGCTGGTTTCTCTAGGGGCTTAGATTCTGGTTTAAGCTCTGGTTTAGGCTTCGGTTTAAGCTCTGGTTTAGGCTCTGGTTTA
>NZ_JACJFH010000207.1:0-2165 GCF_014164495.1 Pseudoalteromonas sp. SG41-5
CACCGTTCTAGCGGTTTCATTAGGTGAGCTAGAGGTATTGTTATAGGTTACCGCCTGAAGGAAACTTGCTACTTCAGCAGCGGTGGCCGTTGCCCCTGTAATGGAAATGGTATCATTCAACGTAATATCTGCTGAATCAGAAACACCACTTAGCGCATTTTGTACAGTCGCTGAAACATTAAGCCCTTCTGTGGCGCCATTTTGATCGTTGGTTAATGCAACGGTTATTGTTGTTATTGTATCGCCATCACTATCCTCTGCACTAGCATCGGGCGCAATATTTACAGCACCACTACCTTCGGTAAATGACACTGAACTCCCTGTACCTGGAATCCCACCATTTAAATCAACAACAGGCGCTGAATTTGTAGAAGTACCTGTGGCACTCAAAGACACATTATACATACTCTCATTTGCATCAGTGTTGCTAATTCTTAAATTACCTGATATCCCACCAACTGTTGTCGTTTGTACAGTTACAAGTATCGTACATTGCATACCTGAGCTTAATGTTTGACCATTCGTAGCACATGTACCGCCTGTAATTGAAAAGTCGCTACTTCCACTTGTTATAGAAACAGCCGTAGTCGTTAAATTACCAGTGCCTTCATTTTTTACCGTAAAGGTTTTTGTTGTAGTTGCTACACCATCCGCTGCAACACTGCCAAAGTCTTCGCGTACAGTTGTCGATCCACTTTCTTCAACATCTATTTCTGGCGATGACCCACAAGCGCCAACACTACCACCTCTCAAAGTACAGCTAGAAGAGCTTACAGTGGTGCACGCCCCGCCTGGTAGGGTGCAGTTTGCACTTGCAAACACCTTTCTTATTAGTAAATCACTTTTTACTTCTGTATTATCGCCCTTAACAATACTTACTTTTTGTTCATTCGTTTCAAGTAATCCCTGCTCTTTTAAAAAGCTTAATGTATTATTTATATCTGGGTTTACTAAGTGTGATTGGGCTTTTTGCCCTCGACTAAATGTCGAAAATGGGCTTTTTGACTCTATACCAACTATTTCATCTTCAGTTTCTAGCGCTAACTTTTTTGAAAATTGTTTTAAATCTACAGCTTCATTTACTGTTTCTGCGTAAGCCCCGCTAGCTATTACTGCAGAAATCGCAACCCCTAAAAAAGTTTTATTTAAGCTTAAACGTTCCATGATACTCATCCTCGACAAAATTCAAAAATATGGCTAGACAACGCGTCTGAGCTTTGAAATAGCTCTGGTTTCCTGCTGTTCGGTACAACAGCAATATCGTAAATCTGTTTTACATCACCCGTAAAAGTCAAATTACCTACCACCTCACCTGTATTTACATTCACTAACCATATTGCGCACACACTTTTCCCATCTAATAATCTTGGGTTTGCTTTAAAGCGAATATGCTCTTCTGATTTACGTAATGTACTCGTACCGACAAGCATCAAGTCACCAAAGAACGTCATTCCCCTTGTAAAACCTTGCAACTCACATAAAACTCTATTAGTACCTGACTTTGGATCGTATACATGAATATCGCCATCTCCAGATGCACAATAATACACCTTGCCTGCGTGGCATCTTGGCGAATGTGGCATTGAAATACCTGATTTGATGACCTTATTTTCAACGACATCAATAAGCACCCCTTTATTCCCTAGCTCTTCACGCCAACCTTGTGCTGTATCTGATTCACTAAAGGCTGTAGCATAACGAGGCACACCATCTAACAACGCCATGCCATTTAAATGGCATCTATTTTCCGGCTTCAGTTCTGAAATAAACGACGGCACCCAAGCAGCGACAAAACTATGGTCAGGACTTAACTTACTTAAACAAGAGAACATCGAGTTAACTACCCACAAACCATCATTACCCCAACAAATATCATGGATGTTGATCATACCTGTTGATAAAGTCGCTCTTTCTATAAACAAACTGTCGGCTGCCTTTACACTTTTGACTTGTTCATCCCATCTTTACGGAAATTGGGGCCTTTCTTTAGTTTCTTATTCTTTCAATTTTTTGGCCAACTCTTATAACGATTAAGGGTTCCCTTTATTACCTCCGGATAACCCACTTGTGGTTTTTTGAAGTTCGATACTTGAATTTAGTGTTCAAACGGGGCCCTAATTTCGGTCGCATTAAAGCCCCATTGTTCTGGAAAATGCCTTTATTTT
>NZ_JACJFH010000208.1:0-2025 GCF_014164495.1 Pseudoalteromonas sp. SG41-5
ACTAGAACGCGCGAGTAAACGTATTATCGAACGTCACCAATCACAAGATAGCCTGAGCGAAGAGTTGATAACACAGGATTTAAAGCAAAAAGAAAAGCTGGATAAAAGTGCAGATAAAATCACGGCGTTCTTAGCGACCCACGAGGAAAAAACGGGCAGCAAAGGTAAGCCCATTAAAAGTAATATTACCGACCCCGATAGCGCGAAAATGACCACGTCAAAAGGTACAATCCAAGGCTACAACGGGATAGCGATAAATGACGATAAACATCAAATTGTACTGCAAGCACAGGCATGGGGTTCAGTGGGCGAGCAGCAAACCCTGCAGCCAGCGGTTAAGCAATTAAAACAACAGTTAGATAAACTGAGCACAGATGAATCCTCAGATAAACACGCCATCAAATTCACCGCAGACAGTGGGTTTAACAGCGAAGCGAACCTTGAATACATGGCGAAAAGTGGCTTTGATACTTACATTGCGGATAACCAATTTAGAAAACGAAATCCGCTGTTTAAAGAAAGTGAAACTTATGAGACAGAGCAAGAAAAGCGCCGACTAAAACGCAGTAAAGGCAAGCCACGGTTATTTACCTCAGACGACTTCCATTATGATGAGACGACACAAACCTGCCGCTGTCCCGCAGGCAATGAAATGTGGCGAAGCGGTATAAATGTAAACAGCCATAACCAAAAATACACCCGATTCTGCGGTTACTTAAAAGATTGCAAGGTATGCCCACTGCAACAGCAATGTATGCGAAAGCCACCTATAAAAACAGGACGGCAAGTTCAGTTTAAAAATGATGAATCGCGTAAAAAGCTAAGCTACATCGACAAAATGAAGGTCAAAATAGACAGCCCAATCGGGCGACGGCAGTACAGTAAACGACTTAGCTGTATAGAACCGGTGTTCGGGAATATTACAGTTAACAAAGGCATGAATAAATTGACCTTACGCGGTCAAACGAAAGTGAATGCCCAATGGCAACTGTATTGCTTAGTTCATAATATAGAAAAGCTGCAAAACACGATACATTAATAAGGGTAACCCTTTATCACCTCAAATAAGCCACTCAAACACCTGTCATACCTTTCAAAACGCCAATTAAAGCAACAGCAAATCCTCTTTTTATATTTTACGTAAAATCGAAGTAACCAATTGAATCAAAATAGGAACTCGGCTATGGTTAATACATCAATAAAAATAAATTAAAAACGAGTTATTCTACAGCCTCGTTAGCCATCCATTTATAATTCTAAGAGTTGAATGATGTTACGTGTAATTTTTATATTAATATTCTCCATTTTTATCACTGGCTGTGATCATTATAATTACGCTGTGAAAAAAAATGATTCTCCAATAATATATGATTTGTATGGTAAATCCCCTGAAGAGTATGAATTTTATAGTAATCTCTACAAAGTGAATCCAGAGAATATATATTCTGACATGATTCAAATCACACATTTAAACGATGTCTATAATAGTCAATATGGTACACCTGAATCTACTACACGAAAATCACGGTTAGATTTTGTGTTGCACCCTCGAACAGGTGTAGAGCTTGTAGTGCCTTCTGTACGGCTTGAGCATTACTCTGAAAAAGGCGATTTATATAAACCAATAAAAATTGAATCTACATTGTCAAAATGTGTTGGAAATGTTGGTTGCAATGGAATATTTGTTCTCCATTATGCAGATAAAATGCCCCAAAAAATCATTGAAAAGGTAAGTTTCAAAATAATAGTAAACGGTAAAGAAAAGCATGTTTCCTATATAATTCCTCTAGAACTTAAATTTGAATACTCTTTCTGGGACGGATTGATGAACGAAATAGAACGTTTTTAATACGCAAATTTTTTCAAATAAGTAAGTTTCGTAAAATGAGTGTAAATGGCCAATCGGGTAGCCGGAGGTCTCTAACCTCCAGCCCCCACACCACCCATCATGCGGGTCCGCAATGGGCGGTTCATCTCCCGTAATGAATATTGATCCAAATATCTCTTAATGACGCTAAACCTTGT
>NZ_JACJFH010000209.1:0-1971 GCF_014164495.1 Pseudoalteromonas sp. SG41-5
TGTACATCTACTTTAAACTCTGCTGGTACAACTTTTAATAGCTTTTTTTCTACTTCAACAACGTTCTTACCCATAGCAAATTTAGTGCGGTTTGATACGCGGTCTATGTGGGTATCTACCGCGATGGTAGGCCAACCGAATGATAATTATCGTAGATAGGCATTAAGACTTACATACGTATTCATGTTAATAGTTTGTTGGAAATAATTTCACTACATCGCATATTGTTAAAACTTAATCGTTTAAGGGGCTTTATAAATGAAAAACCTTTCAATAATATTACTATTTTTAGGGCTGTGTGCCTGCACTAATATAAGTAAAAAAACTAAGACAACAAATATTTCCTCTAATTATGTTCCACAAGAATATGTGAAGTTAACGCATCCTCAGTGGAGTAAGAACGCAAGTTTTTATCAAATTAATACGCGACAGTTCACACCTGAAGGAACATTTGCAGCCGCTGAGCATCAACTACCACGATTAAAAGAACTTGGCGTCGATATTCTTTGGTTAATGCCGATTCATCCGATTGGCGAAGAAAAAAGAAAAGGGTCGCTGGGTAGCCCTTATTCAGTAAAAGATTACTACGGTGTTAATCCTGAGTTTGGTACCTTAGATGACTTAAAAAGCTTTGTTAACGCTGCTCACGAATTAGGTATGTACGTTATTCTAGATTGGGTAGCAAATCATAGTGCTTGGGATAATGAATTAAGACATAAGCATCCAAATTGGTATACAAAAAATTCGCAAGGTAATTTTCAACCTACGCCGTGGTGGGATTGGTCAGACATAATCGACTTTGATTATAACGTACCAGAAATGCGTGAATACATGACTGATGCAATGAAGTATTGGGTCAAAGAAGTAAATATTGATGGTTATCGATGTGATGTAGCTGGTTTTGTTCCTCTCGATTTTTGGGAAAACGTTAGGGCGGAGCTAGACGCGATCAAGCCCGTTTTTATGTTAGCTGAATGGGAAATGCGTGATTTACATGCTAAAGCTTTTGATGCTACTTATGCATGGTCTTGGCAGGAAGCTATTCATGATATTTTAAGTGGTCACGCTGATTTAAATAGATTGTTTGTATACTATTCATGGAATGAGGGAGCGTATCCGAAAAATAGCTATCGGATGACGTATGTTTCAAATCACGATGCTAATTCATGGGAAGGAACCGTGTTTGAGCGTTATGGTAGCGAAGAAAAAGTAGCGACAGCAATCGTATTGTCTATTGTCGGTGAAGGTATGCCATTAATTTATAATGGACTTGAAGCTGGGAATATTAAGCGGCTTGAGTTTTTTGAAAAAGATCCTATCGAATGGAAAGAACATAAATTTAAGCCATTGATTCAGAAGCTCTTAGCTTTGCAGAAACAAAATAGTGCGTTGTGGCATGGTGAATATGGCGCGACAATGGAGCGTATTTATAATACTAATCCGACAGAGGTGTTTAGTTTTATCCGCGAAAATACCAAAGATAAAGTGTTTGTTGTGATTAATTTTTCTGATAAAGAGCAAGATATTCAATTTATGGGTCCACAAACAGCTGGAGTATATACAGAGCTATTTAGCAAACAAAAGGCAACGCTTACTGAAGACGCAAGCCTTAAGTTGGCGCCTTGGGAGTATAGAGTTTATGTCCGGTAATGTTTAAAGGTTAAGCGTTTATTTGAGGTTTTCAAATTAAGATAATCATACGTAGGGCACATATCGTATGATTATCTTAATATTTCAATTAAAAATTAGTTACTCAGTCTTTTCTTTAAACTCACATAAATCTTCAATTATACAGCTGCCACACTTTGGCTTACGCGCCACACAGGTATAACGTCCATGTAAAATGAGCCAGTGATGTACATCTACTTTAAACTCTGCTGGTACAACTTTTAATAGCTTTTTTTCTACTTCAACAACGTTCTTACCCATAGCAAATTTAGTGCGGTTTGATACGCGGTCTATGTGGGTATC
>NZ_JACJFH010000020.1:0-58826 GCF_014164495.1 Pseudoalteromonas sp. SG41-5
GGTTTCCCTGGGGTGAACTCCATCGCGATAACTGATGTTCCTTTGGGAATATCTTTTACTTCTATTTTATTTTGTACCCCAAAGGCAAACTCCATTGAGCCTGCGATTTGTTTAAATTTAAGTACATCCATTTCTGAAAACGCGAGTAAAAGTACAAAGAAGCACATCAATAGTGACATCAAATCCGCGAAGGTACCCATCCATGCTGGTAACCCGGGTGGTGGACACTTGCACTCTTGATCTGACATGCTTACTCCTCAGTATCCACTTTTCGTTTTGATTCAGCGAGGTAGTTTTTCAAAATACCTTCGATGACTTTTGGATTTTGGCCATCTTGTATACCTAATACCGCATCTAAAATTAGCCGCTGATTCATTGCTTCTTCGTCTTTACGCAATTCCAATTTTACTTGGATAGGAATTGCCACCACGTTTGCTAAAAACGCACCATATAATGTTGTTAAAAGCGCTACCGCCATCGCAGGACCAATCGCTTTAGGGTCATCCATATTCGACAACATCGCAACTAGACCAATCAAAGTACCGATCATACCCATCGCAGGCGCAATATCGGCAAGCGCTTTAAACAAACCGGCCCCCGATTCATGACGAGTAGAAGTAAGAGAAATATCTTTTTGCAAGGTGGCACGAACAACATCAGCGTCATGACCATCAACAAGCATATCAACCCCTTTACGCATAAACGCATTGGGTATTTCTGCTTCCTCTAGTGCTAAAAATCCGCCTTTACGGGCCGAGTCTGCAAGTTCAACTGCTTTTTCGATAAGCTCTTCAGGTGACTCTATTTTGAACATGAAGGCTTTAGCCGCGACTTTACCGATACCGAGGAATTGACTCATCGTATAGTTTGATAACACTATAAAAATCGAACCACCGAAAACAATAACCACCGATGGCGTGTTATAAAACATAGCCACTTCGCCGCCACTACTTAGTACCATTGACATAGCAATAAGACCAATAGCTCCGAGAATACCTATAATGGTTGCTAAATCCACTTACCCCTCCAGAGGAATCGATGCTTTGTTGCTACCAGCAACAAATTTTTATTATTAACAGCTTATCGGCAATCTATTGAATTACTTAAACCATTTAATGAAAAAAATGAAATGAAAGTTTTCAACCCTGTTTAGCATTTTAAGCTACCATTGATAACCTGCAAGGCTTAAGTAAAGGTATAAATAATTAAAAGTGGCAAGAAAACAATTAATTATTCAAAAAAAATGCATCACCCTTTGACCTAGTTTAGCATTCCCCCTAAAATTGGCCTCACATTTCTATCATCTAAGTTAAATCAGTATGGCGACGAAAAAACCAGAGAACCTAAGCTTCGAGCAAGCGCTTGATGAATTATCCTTAATCGTCACAGAAATGGAGCAAGGAGAGCTTTCCCTTGAGCAATCATTAAAACAGTTTGAACGCGGTATTGCTTTAGCCGGCGCATCTTCAAGTAAGTTACAACAAGCTGAACAAAAAGTAGCTATTTTAATGGGTAGTGATAGTCAGTCACCACTTACTAACTTTGATAATGATTTGGAATAACGGGTGTTAATAACAGAGCAAATAAAATGTGCTCAACAAGATGTTGAAGCCACTCTCAATCGGTATTTTGAGCAACCGCTCGATACCGAGCACAGCATCAAACAAGCCACCCACTACAGCGTTTTAAATGGCGGTAAACGATTACGACCATTTTTAGTGTATGCCACGGGAAAAATGCTTGGCGCAAATAAACAAGATTTAGACGTGTTGGCTGCTGCTATTGAATGTATTCATAGTTATTCGTTAGTTCATGATGATTTACCCGCGATGGATGACGACGACCTGCGACGTGGTAGACCGACTTGCCATATTGTCTATGGCGAAGCTCATGCTATTTTAGCCGGTGATGCGCTGCAAACATTAGCGTTTGATTTAATTGCTAACCATTCATTTAACGTTCCTGCACAGCAACAGTTAAAAATGATTGCAGCACTTGCCAAAGCATCGGGTATTGAAGGTATGGTCGGTGGTCAAGCACTGGATATTGCAGCGACTGACAAATTAGTCAATTTAGCTGAGCTCGAACGTATCCATAAATTAAAAACAGGTGCTTTGTTAAATTGTGCAATTACTTTAGGTGCATTATGCGCAGCTGATACAAATCAACAAACATTATTACAATTAAAACAGTTTGGTGATGCAATTGGGCTGGCTTTTCAGGTGCAAGACGATATTCTTGATATCGAAGGTGATACCCAAGTCTTAGGTAAACCACAAGGCTCCGATGTTGCAGCAAATAAAGCGACCTACCCTGCTCTACTTGGGCTTACAGGTGCAAAACAAAAAGCACAATCATTACTAAAATGCGCACTCGATGCGTTAGCAGCAATAGATGCTGACACTTCTGAGCTAGAAAACTTGGCAAAATATATTGTTGAACGCGATTATTAATTCTAGGCTCTAGCTTGAGCAAGTAATGATGTACAAAATAACTAAAGAATCAGAGTAATATTACGCTATAATGACCTCTGGTTAGCGAAGGATGTATTAAAAATCATGACACTTGATAGTAGCAAGTATCCATTATTAGGTTTGGTTGACGAACCAGCCCAGTTGCGTGATTTAGCGCAAGACAAATTACCTGCTTTTAGTAATGAGTTACGTGATTACTTACTAAACTCAGTCTCGCAAAGTAGTGGTCACTTAGCATCAGGTTTAGGCACAGTTGAGCTTACTGTAGCGCTTCATTATGTATATAACACCCCTGAAGATCGCTTAGTATGGGATGTAGGCCATCAAGCATACCCACATAAAATTCTCACAGGGCGCCGTGATCAAATGCACACGATCCGCCAAAAAGACGGTTTACATCCGTTTCCATTTCGTGAAGAAAGCCACTACGACACTTTTAGTGTTGGCCATTCAAGCACCTCGATTTCTGCTGCTTTAGGCATGTCAATTGCGGCGCAAAAAGAAGGCAAAGGACGAAAAACAGTAGCGGTTATTGGTGATGGTGCGATTACCGCGGGCATGGCGTTTGAAGCAATGAATCACTTAGGTGATGTTAAATCTGACATGCTGATCATATTAAACGATAACGAAATGTCGATTTCTGAAAATGTCGGTGCACTAACTAATCATTTCGCTCGTATCTTATCAGGCAGTTTTTACACTAACATTCGTGAAGGTAGTAAAAAGCTGCTATCTGGCGTGCCACCAGTAAAAGAATTAGCCAGCCGCATGGAAGAGCACTTAAAAGGCATGGTTATCCCAGGCACCTTTTTTGAAGAGTTAGGCTTAAATTACATTGGCCCAATTGATGGTCATGATGTAAACATGTTGGTTGATACACTGCGCAATATGCGTAACCTAAAAGGGCCGCAGTTACTGCATATCAAAACCCAGAAAGGTAAAGGCTATAAACCAGCAGAAGCAGATCCAATAGGCTATCACGGCGTACCTAAGTTCGACCCTGCGATTTCCAGCCTACCAAAATCAAAACCAGGCGCTGCGACTTTTTCTAAAGTATTTGGCGATTGGTTGTGTGACATGGCAAGTCAAGATGAAAAGCTTATGGCAATCACCCCGGCTATGCGTGAAGGCTCAGGCATGGTGCGTTTTTCAAAAGAATACCCTGAGCAATATTTTGATGTTGCCATTGCCGAGCAACACGCGGTTACTTTAGCCGCAGGTTTTGCCTGCGAAGGCTTAAAACCAGTTGTCGCTATTTATTCAAGCTTTTTACAACGTGCCTACGATCAGCTTATTCACGATGTTGCTCTGCAAAACTTACCCGTGTTATTTGCAATTGACCGTGCTGGTATTGTTGGTGCTGATGGCGAAACTCATCAAGGCGCATACGATTTAAGCTTTATCCGTTGTATCCCCAATATGATTATCATGGCACCGAGTGATACTAATGAATGTCGGCAAATGCTGTACACTGGTTATCGTTGTAACAGCCCTGTTGCAGTTCGTTATCCTCGTGGTAGTGCTGGCACAACTGAAATCTGCGAGCAAATGACTGAGCTTGAAATTGGTAAAGGTCGTGTGATTAAACAAGGCGCTAAAATCGCAGTTTTATCCTTTGGTACTTTACTTGAAAACGCTCAACTGGCAGTCAATGAATTAAATGCTAGCCTCGTTGATATGCGTTTTGTTAAACCTCTTGATAGCGCACTAATCGACACTTTATTAGCCGATCATGACGTCATTGTAACCCTTGAAGATAACGCGATTGTTGGTGGTGCAGGCTCTGCTGTTAATGAATATTTAGCAGCTATAAAAGCAACAGTAAGCATCCTTAATTTAGGTATTCCTGATGAGTTCATCAAGCATGGCACGCAAGAACAAATGCATGATGAAATGGGCTTAGGCTCACAAGGTATACTCGATAGCATAAAAAACTTTATTACTAAGTAACCAAAGTTTAAGTTAATAAAATAACAAAGGAGCGTAGGCTCCTTTGTTATTTATTTTCAAACATTTAAAAAAATCTCACTTTTTTTCAACTTTCTTGCATCCAATTATTTCCCTGCCACGTTTATTCACTGAGGTTAGCTCGTGAGCAAAGTGTTCACGCTTTTATATAATACCAATCGACTTAAATATTTAGCCTTTCTAGCGTGCTAAATAAAGCGCTAACGGCGTTATGAATTTTTCATGTAGAACAACTACATATAAAAATTTATGCCTTGTTATCACTCTATTTATCCGTCGCTATAAATGACTAACAACTTAACACGATTGGTATAAGCTGTTTTAAGCCAAGCTCTTTGTATGTTCACATTTGATGGAATATTTAAGAAGGTACAAGTTATGAAAACGTTAAAATCAGGCGAAAGCACCAAATCTATTCACGCACAATTAATGACCAGTAAACTTTGTTTGTCTGCGCTTACTCTAGCAATTTTGATTGGCTTAACCGGCTGTAGTGGCGATGATGGAAAAGATGGCGCTGTAGGCCCGCAAGGTGAAATGGGCATGGACGGCGTCGATGGTAGTAATGGCGCTGATGGGACAAATGGTAGCGATGGCACGAATGGATCAGATGGTACTCCAGGATTTGCAGCAGCAACTTTTATTTTGGCTAATAATGGTGCTGATAATGCAGGCACCGTTGATTTGATTAATCAAAATGCTGCAAAGTTAAAAACATTTAATAGTGGTGCAAATGAAGGTGTTGCATTTGATAGCTTAGGTAATTTAATTCAAGCCAGCGATTCTGGTAATGGCGCTCTTAGCACCGTTTGCCAAGTATTAAGCCGTGCCGATGGGGGTATGTTTGACAGTAATCGTGATCGTACCATTACCGGCAGCAACACTACGTTAGTCAATCCCAAAGGTATTCATATATCAAATAAGCGCGGACTCATTTTTGCCGCTGACTTTAATGCCATGCAGATCACTGTCTTTGGTGCTACCGCCGCAGGAAATGCAGCGCCTTTAGCTAGTACAGTTACAGACGCAAAACCGTGGGATGTAACATACGATGATATAAACGATCGCTTATATGTGGCACTCACTAATGGTGATGTTGCAGTATACGATAATTATGTAGATGGTGGCTTTACCGCTATGGCAACTCGTACAATCACACCCAGTGATGCAAGCGGTAACAAAGTTTCCGTTAATATTCATGGTATCGTTTATGATGCTGATACAAATAAATTAGTACTTTCTGACGTCGGCAGTGCCAGTGATGCAACCGACGGCGCATTATTTGTGATCAACAACGCATCCCTTGCTACTGGCAATACCACGGTTGCTCGCAGTATCGCTGGCCCTGCTACTATGCTTGGTAACCCTGTGGATATCAGCCTGACTGGTAGCGACTTACGCGTTGCAGAAAAATCTAATGATGCAATTCTGGTATTTAGCAATATCTTTAATGGCGTCAGTGGTGACATTAGTCCAGATAGCGTCACCGCAACGATTAAGCCAGAGTCAATAACCGCAACAGTGATGCATAATGATATGCCTGATGTATCTGACAGTTATATGACTAATATGCCATTGATGGGTATTGCTGTAAGTAGTAATCCAAGCGCGGCAGGCCCTACAACAGGACAAATTTCACGTCTAAATGCACAGTTAACAAGTGAAATTGGCAGTTATAATGCAAGTCAAACAATCGAAAGTGTTGCCTTTGATAAAGCCGGTAACAGCTATGCGAGCTTTGATAACAGCACAACCTCTGTAGGTGGAATTGTTATTTCCAATAAAGTCGCGATGCACCGTGATGGCGAGGTATTTACACTAAGCCAAGATTCTATCATCAGCGGCAGTAATACCGGCCTAATCTCGCCAAAAGGTATTGATGTAGCATCAGACAGTGGGATGATTTTTGTCGCTGAAAACAATGCCACAACACCGGGAATATTAATATTCTCAACATGTACTACGGGTGATGTAACGCCCCTTTTGACGCTCACAGCAAGCGGTGGTGCACGTCCATGGGATGTTGACTATGATGTCACTACTGATAGAGCATTTGTGGCATTAACCAATGGGACTATTGCTGTTTTTGATGAAGTTAAAAGCAAGCTAATGGCGGGTATGAGCACTGTAACCGGGGAAGATCGCTTAATTACACCCGCAACAGCAGGAGTCGCATTCCCAGCCCCTACCAATATACATGGCATTGATTACGATCCACTAAGTGACTCATTAATTGTCTCAGATGTAGGCAGTGCCGCTGACGCCACTGATGGTAAATTGTTTGTATTAAATAATGCAGGAACCGGATCAGGTTTGAACAATGTCAGTGTCAATATCGCCGGACCTGCAACCATGCTCGGTAATCCTGTCGATATTATGTTTACCGGCAATCATTTATACGTAGCCGAAAAATCAAATGGCTTAGTCATGCGGTTTGATAATATTCTCAATAGCCCCAGCGGTGATATTGCAGCCAGCGTAAGCTACTCATTCACAGCTCCTGAGTCTGTTGCTATTTTACCAAGCTGGCTAAATCGCTAACCATCAAGGACAGTCAAATTAACTGCCTTTAGTTGGCCTCCCAATGCCTTAACTTTTCGAGTTAAGGCATTTCTTATCTTTAACTAACAGCAGTCTTAGAATAAGCAAACGCATAATTAGCCAATTAGCGCATCCACACTTTGATATCTGCTAAACCATTAGCTTGTAATACACTCAGTTGTTGCTCAACATTGTTGGTTTGCTCAAACTCAAAGGCATCTAATTGTTCATCAAAGGTGATGTTTGCAACACCATCGCCACCGCGCTTTTTAACTTGATGTAGCGCGATATCCGCTAAGTTGACAGAGGTTTCCCAACCAATAACCTGACCACCTAATAATGGTAATGGGTAAAATGAAAAGCCAATCGATGCAGTCAAGTTTATACTGTCACCACTGGGCAACTTAAATGTGTGATCAGCAATTACTTTACACAGCTGCGCAACATAACTATCGATTGCAGTGCGTTTAAAGTCACGTAGCAGTAACAAGAATTCATCACCACTCCAACGGGCAACATAATCAGATCCTTGGGTACGAGAGTTAAGCAATGCAGCCATTTGCTGCAAACAACTATCACCACCAATCGGTCCATAAGCGTCATTAATGCGGCTAAAATTATCAAAATTAATGATTAGCAACACCAAGGATTTTCCCTGCGCTTGTAATGATTGTGAGTTACGCTGAAAGTGCTCTATATCTTTTGGTAGTTGATCAAATAAGAAGCGACGACTTCTCAGCCCAGTAAGCTCATCTGAGTGACTCATAAGCTTTAGCTGTGAGTTAACTTGATTTAGCTTATCATTAGCTTGTCGCAGCTCCCCGGTGCGCTCCGTGATCAGACTTTCAAGCGCGGTTTGCTTACGACGCTCTTGCTTTCTAAATACCCAAAACACTAAATAAAATAATAAAATAAAACTACCAGTGATCAACAACCGAAAATAAATTGTTTCATCAAACCGTCTTGGTACCACAAATGAATATTCCGTACGTTGCGCCTTCTGCCAGCCTTCACCTTGTCGTTTAGCCTCAAGTTGAAACAAAAATGCACCAGGCGGTAAATTGGTATAAATAGCTTCACGACGGGTATTAGCATAACGCCAATCGCTGTCTAAACCAGTTAAACGATAGCGAAACTCAATACTGGTCGGTGCATAATAGTCTATCGCTGTATATTTAAGGGTGATATCACGTTCATCGATTTCTAATTCAGGATTACGCCCTAATGCAGCTGTTGCAAGTTTACGTATCCCAGTATTTAAACTCTCAACCTTTGGCTGTAATGGTTTAACGCCAAACAGCTCAATATCCTTAGGGATCTCCACGACCCCCTGTAGGCTCGGATACCACATTGAATTACCTAACTCCGCCACAGCGTCATGGCCAAGGCCGGTACAACACTGGCTGGCCTTACCGTCAAGTTGACGATCGTATGACGAAATAACCTGCTCTACTTTTAAGCTTTCAATATCGGTACTAAACTGTTCAACCGGCATTCGGTAGACACCTTTCATGGTACTAACCCATATGCGCTTGAGCTTTTCATCATAACGTAAACTAAAAATAGAACCGTAAGGTAAGCCATTGGTAGCATCTAACTGACGCCAATGCCCTTGTGTGCTTCGATAAAATAAACCATCATTTAATGAGCCGATTAATATACCAACTCCATCAATGTTTAAGATGCTTGTAACATAAGCACCTTCAAGACTCGTTTGATCGCCAATTTTTTCAATACCACGATCGGTAAAGTAGTAAGCGCCTTTGCTAGTGCCAATTAAACCAAAATTAGCTTCATCAACGACATAAGTAATAAACTTACTGCCTAAAAATGCGTTATAAGCAAATGGGGTTAAACCACCGTAACTAAGCCGATACATACCCCGGCCAGTACCAAGCCAAAAGCCTCCTTTGCTGGAGCGACTAATCGCAAACACCGGGTTATCTTTTAAAGCGCGTCCAGGGACAGTGAACAAGGTGTTGTTTTCATAAATATACACACCACGTCCAGTGGCGATATATAAACGTGAGCCATCAAACTGTAAATCATGCACGGCTGCACGTCCGTATTGATTACTTGGGATTTGATTGATAAAGTTTTTATCTAAATCAAAGTAGCCTACACCACTGCGGTTAGCGACCCACAATCTCCCATCGGGCGCTTGGCTAATGGCCATAACCGCTTCGGTCATTTGTGATATAGCTGAGTGACGTTCTATTCGGCCTTCGTGCGCAAGCCATAATCCTTCACTAAAACTCGCAAGCCAAATATTATTATCATTATCGCGATATAAATCAGCAAACCAAATACTTTGGTCAAGTTGGCTCGGTTCAACCCATTGCCAATCGCCGGAGTTGTCTCGAAACAGTAAGCGCCCATAGGTCGAAATCCACAGTGCTCCATTTGAGTCACTCATAAATTTATAAACCGCTGAGTTATTCGCATTGGGCAGTGGAAAGGGCCTTAACTCGTCGTCTAAATCTAAAAAGTAAGCACCGAGCTCTGACGCTAAATATAAGTTGCCTTCCAGCCATGCTAAATCGTGAATAATCGTTTGTGCTAAACGCTCAGGTATAGATACCTTAGCAGTTAGTTCTAAGCGTAATTTTGCAAAATCAGAGGAGGAATTAGTTAACCGTAGCAAGTATCGTTCATTCACCAGCCAGATCCCTTCTGGCGATAATGCCAGCTGACTGACAGTACCAACAATCTGCTTTACTGAACTGGCACTCATTACAGGGACTAGTAAGTCATGCACTGCGCTGACATTGATCTGATTGCGAGATACAAAGTACAGGCCATTCGCTGCTATCCAAATACTGCCTTTCGCATCTTCGATAACATCGCGTACAGGGCCTTTTACACTAAACTCTTGCGCTGCCATAGTGGTGGGATCGATGACCACAATACCATCTTTAGTACCAATCCATAAATAGCCTTCGCTATCGACTAGTAATTTATTAATGCCGTTACTGGGTAAGAAATTACTATTTAAGGTGTTGTAATTAGTGAATGTATTGCCATCAAAGCGACTGAGGCCAAACTGAGTTCCCAGCCACATATAGCCTTGCTTATCTTGCACGACACTTTTAAGTGACTGCGATGGTAAGCCATTTTGCATATTCCATTGTTTTACAACATAGTCGGTAATTGACGCCTTACTTGGCATACTGCAGAACAGCACAATAATAACCAATAAAAATCGCATCATAACGTCAATACCTCGTTGCAAAACTAAGGTTAAAAGGGCAAATAACCCATTTTAAACAATGCCTGAACACAAATTAAAGAAAATATACCAGCTAAAACATCATCCGCCATAATACCTACACCACCATGAACCCGCTTATCAAGAAAGCGAATAGGACCTGGTTTAGCGATATCAAAAAAACGAAATAACAAAAAACCCACTAACAAAGACTGCCAACTTAATGCAGCTCCGATCATGGTAATGTAAAATCCGGCAACTTCATCCCATACAATCGCGGGATGATCATGTACTCCCAGATCATCAGCGGTTTTGCCACATGCCCATATACCAAAAATACTAATAACTACCGCAAATACAATTTGTAACCACAGCGGGAAATACATAGTAGTAAAAATAAACGGTAGCGCAGCAAAGGTACCAAACGTACCCGGCGCTTTAGGCGCTAACCCTAAACCAAAGCCCAAACCAAAAAATTGATGAGGGCGCTTTAAATTAAATAATGCAGGTTTATTCAAACCGACTCCTTGGTGAAGTGTTCAAAACCAGCATCATCATATGCTAATTTTTCGCCATCGAGCATCAGCTCAACCTCGCCTTCACCACTTTTTATTTGTCCAATGCAGGCTGCATCTACACCATACTGGCGCAATTTCATTTCCAGCATACTTTTATTGCTATCAGGTACCGTAAATAACAACTCATAGTCATCGCCATAATTGAGGATAAACGGCAGTTGTTGATCTCGTTCTAAAGTAGCACGCAATGCATCCGAGGTTGGTATTTTATTCACATCAATACAAGCGCTAACTTGCGACAGAGCTAAAATATGCCCAAGATCTGCCAATAGACCATCTGAGATATCAATCGCTGATGATGCTAAACCGCGTAATACTTGCCCCGCAGCAACACGCGGAGTTGGGTAATCAAATCGTTGATTAACGTACCTTAAGTGCTCTGGAGCAATCTTAATCTCTTGCTTACGAGCTTCAATCGCAAGCCCGGCATCACCTAGCGGCCCTGTAACATAAACCCAGTCACCTACTTTAGCACCGCTTCGGCGCAGTGCTTTACCTGCAGGCACTGTACCTTTAGCACAAATAGTAATTGTTAACGGCCCTTGCGTGGTATCGCCACCAATGATTTGCACATTAAAATACTCTGCGATTTCATGCATGCCTTCGGTGAATTCTTCCAGCCACTCAACATCAATATTTGGCAACGTTAAAGCAACCGAAACCCACGTAGGCTCAGCCCCCATAGCAGCTAAATCACTTAAGTTTACGGCCAGGGCACGATGGCCTAATGCACGCGGATCGATGTCATCAAAAAAGTGTACGCCTGCTACCAGTGTATCGGTGGTAATCGCTAACTGACAATTTTCAGGAACAGTAACCAATGCACAATCGTCACCAATCCCTAAATTAACATCGCGACGAGTTATGCCACGACCTTTAAAGTAGCGATTTATTAATTCAAATTCCTTCATACACAAAAAAGCCGGCCTATGCCGGCTCTCCTTTTACGGTCGCATTACTTACGTAAATGCTTTACCGCTTTATCAAGTACACCATTAACAAATTTATGGCTGTCTTCAGCGCCAAATATCTTAGCAAGCTCAATACCTTCGTTGATAGCAACTTTATAAGGTACATCTTCACGGAATTTCAGCTCATAGCTGCTTAAACGTAAAATAGCGCGTTCAACTTGGTCTAACTCGTTAAATGGACGAGTTAAATGTGGCGATACTGCATCGTCTAGTTGCTTATGATTTATAGCAACACCACGCGAAAGATCTTTAAAGTATTCAACATCAATTTTAGTCACATCGTTTTCGATCAACATTTGTTGTTCGATATCGGCAATGGCATTGCCACTTAATTGCCAAGAATAAACGGCTTGAAGTGCTAAGATACGTGCTTTACGTCTTGCTGCTGGTTTCACAAAAATTCCTTAAACTTAAATTTTATCTAACACATTAACCATTTCAAGTGCGCCTAAAGCAGCTTCGCCGCCTTTGTTGCCCATTTTAGTGCCAGCGCGTTCAATCGCTTGCTCAATGCTTTCAGTGGTTAATACGCCAAATGCAATCGGGATATCATACTCAAGCGACACTTGCGCTAAGCCTTTATTTGATTCGCCAGCGACAAGATCAAAATGTGGTGTACCACCTCTGATCACAACGCCTAAAGCGATGATTGCATCATACTCTTTTTTTGCTGCAACGCGTTTCGCCGCTAAAGGTAATTCTACCGCACCTGGTACATAAACTACGGTAATATCATCATCAGATACACCACCAGTACGTTTTAATTCATCAACAGCACCAGCTAATAGGCTGCTACCAATAAAGTCATTAAAACGAGAAATAACGATAGCGAATTTCTTGCCAGGAGCGTATTTATTACCTTCAATAATTTTCATTCGATAACCCTAAAAAATAAGTTCAAGCGGTTGCGATTGCGCAAAAATTGCTGCGTATCATACCATATAAATAAAATAATAGCCTAGTTTAAGCGTTGTGCTTATTGTGGCTCTACGTAGTCAACCACTTCTAAGTGAAAGCCCGATAACGCATGGTACTTTTTAGGCAAGCTCATCAAACGCATTTTTTCAATGCCCAAGTCAGCTAAAATTTGTGACCCTACGCCTACGGTGCGTGAAGTACCTTGGAATTTACGATGCGCGACCGTCTCACCAGCATCTTCTGCAGCAAACGCTTTGACTGTCGCTTCTAGTTCTTCGGTGCATTCTTGCTTACCTAGAATAACTAACACACCTTGATGCTTTGCAATATAAGCCATCGCATCTGACAAGCCCCAGCTTCTATCGGCACTGCGATCAGATAACAAAATATCATTGAAGGTACTTTTTAAATGAACCCGTACTAAGGTTGGTTCATTCGTTTTAACCTCACCATTTAACAGCGCATAATGTAACTGGCCGTCAATGGTATCTTTATAAGTAACTAAATCAAACTCACCATGTACGGTTGGCAACTTACATTTTGCCACTTGCTCAATGGTGGTTTCATTCATGTTACGGTATTCAATTAAATCAGCAATAGTGCCAATTTTGATATTATGTTGCTCAGCAAATACTTCTAAATCAGGACGACGCGCCATGGTGCCATCAGCATTAAGAATTTCCACAATTACTGATGAAGGCTCTAAACCGGCTAAGCGGGCTAAATCACAACCGGCTTCAGTGTGACCGGCACGCGTTAATACGCCACCTGGTTGTGCCATAATAGGAAAGATATGCCCAGGTTGAACGATATCACTTGGTACAGCACCTTTGGCAATCGCAGCTTGCACAGTACGAGCGCGATCTGCAGCAGAAATTCCCGTAGTCACACCTTTCGATGCTTCAATCGACATCGTAAAGTTAGTCGAAAATGCCGCACCATTGTTTTTTACCATTAATGGTAAATCAAGTTGCTCACAGCGCTCTTGAGTCATTGTTAGGCAAATTAAGCCGCGACCATGAGTGGCCATAAAATTGATCGCTTCAGCACTAATGTGCTCGGCTGCGATAATTAAATCGCCTTCATTTTCTCTGTCTTCATCATCCATTAAAATAACCATTTTACCGGCTTTAATGTCATCAATAATTTCTTGTGCGCTGTGTAAATTCATAATCTGCTCGTGTAAGTTGTGGAGTGCGTTTATTTAATAAAACCGGCTTGGGCGAGTAAACTCATCGAAATATCTGAACTAGCTGGCTGCTCTGCCCCTTTGATCAAACGCTCTAAATAACGCGCGATTTGATCTACTTCTAAGTTCACTTGCGTGCCTACTTTAAAATCAGCAATAGTTGTTTGCTCACTAGTGTGCGGCACAATTGTCAGTTTAAATTTATTATCTGCTACTGCATTTACTGTTAGGCTAATACCATCAATGCATACCGAGCCTTTATAAGGAATATATTTCATTAGTTCTACATCGGTGCTTAACCAGTACTCAACGGCACGCGCATTAGGCGTAATTGCGGTAATAGTCGCGATGCCATCAACATGCCCTGAAACTAAGTGACCACCTAAACGAGATACTGGCTGCATGGCTTTCTCAAGGTTTACAGTTTGCCCTTGTTTATAGTGAGCAAATCCCGTTAAACTGATCGTCTCATTTGATAAGTCAGCGCTAAATCCATCACTGTGCTTGGCCACAACCGTTAAGCAAACCCCATTAGTTGCAATGCTATCGCCTAAATTTACATCGGCCATATCAAGGTTATTACTTTTAATGCGGATAGCTAAATCGCCTTGCTTTTGTTGTAACTCGCTAATAGTGCCCGTCGCTTCGATGATCCCAGTAAACATAGTGGTTACTCTTTAGTTATTTGGTTTAGATGAGGCTTTGCGTGGTGTCGCCGTGATACGAATATCGTCACCGATACACACACTCTCATTAATTGATAAATTAACAACGTCCTGCATACTTGTCAGCTCTGTAAAGTTTAGTAAGCTTTTGCCGTCATTCCCTAACAACTTCGGCGCCAGATAAACAATATATTCATCAATTAAATTACATTCAGTCATTTGGCCCGCTAAGGTTGCCCCTGCCTCTAACCAAATATGATTAAACTGTTGCTGCGCTAGAAGTTTCATGGCAGCCACTAAATCAACTTTATTATTTTTTTCTGGTACTACAATATGGCTTACGTAATGAGGCCATTGCTGTGATTTATCAAGTTCAGTGGTAAGAATAATTACTTCACTGGCAATGCTAAATAATGCTAGCTCAGGTGTTAAACGATTTTGTGAATCAATAATAATACGTACAGGTTGGCGTACAGGTAATTGCGTTGGTAACGGCTCTGGCAGCTCTTCAACACGAACATTGAGTTTTGCATTATCAACTAATACTGTGTCCGCACCGGTTAAAATAGCGCAGCTTTGTGCGCGCTGTAGTTGCACATCTTGGCGAGCCTTAGGGCCCGTTATCCATTTACTTTGACCGTTTTTAAGTGCCGTTTTACCATCAAGGCTTGCGGCCATTTTGCAGGTAATAAATGGCATACCTTGCTCCATGCGCTTTAAAAAGCCACGGTTTAACAGCCTTGCTTGTTGTTCTAACAAACCTGACGCAACCTCAATGCCCGCGTCCGCTAAAATAGCTAAACCTTTACCGGCTACCTGCGGGTTTGGATCAACCATAGCAGCAATTACTTTTACCACGCCAGCAGCTTTTAAACCTTCGGCACACGGCGGTGTGCGACCAAAATGGCTACAAGGTTCAAGCGTGACATAAGCAGTTGCGCCAAAGGCTTGGCTACCCGCCATTGCTAATGCATTCACTTCAGCATGGCCTTGGCCGGCAACTTGATGAAAACCTTCACCAACAATAACGTCATTTTTTACTAATACACAGCCAACATTTGGGTTTGGGGTGGTAGTAAAGCGTCCTTGTTTGGCAAGCTCAATCGCTCGGGTCATATAAAAGAAATCTTGTTCGCTAAACTGATATTGGTTCATATCACTCTCCCAAACGGGCAATTTCTTCACCAAATTCACGAATATCTTCGAATGAACGGTATACCGATGCAAATCTGACGTAAGCGACTTTATCAAGTTTTTTCAACGCTTCCATAATGCATTCGCCAATCAGGTGACTGGAAATCTCACGCTCGCCGGTGGCACGTAATTGCGATTTAATAATATTGACCACTTCATCAACTTGCTCGGTACTGACGGGGCGTTTTTCTAATGCACGATGTAGACCATTAAGGAGTTTATCTTCATTGAAAGGTTCACGGCTACCGTCTTGTTTGATCACCCGAGGCATTACAAGCTCTGCACCTTCAAAGGTAGTAAAGCGTTCATGACATTCATTGCATTCACGGCGTCGCCTTACTTGGTGGCCACCTCCCACTAAACGCGAGTCAATCACTTTGGTATCTTTTGCGGTGCAAAATGGACAATGCATAGGTATCAGCTTCCGTTAAAAACAAAAAAGGCCGCTTTTAGGCGGCCTTTATAATAGCAAAAAACTAGGCTATTGTGATCTAAATTACTGTTTGTAACTCAATTAAGCGTAAACAGGTAATTTTTTACAGATTGCTTTAACTTTCTCTTTTACTTGTGCTTGTACTGACTCATCGTTGATGTTGTCTAGTACGTCACAGATCCAGCCAGCAAGCTCTTTAGACTCAGCTTCTTTAAAACCACGGCGTGTGATTGCCGGTGAACCAATACGTAAACCAGACGTTACAAACGGTGAACGTGGGTCATTTGGTACTGAGTTTTTATTTACGGTGATATTAGCATTACCTAAAGCCGCATCTGCGTCTTTACCAGTGATGTCTTTATCAATTAGATCAAGTAAGAACAAGTGGTTTTCTGTTTTATCAGATACGATCTTATAACCGCGCTCTTGCATTACTGCAACCATAGCTTTAGCATTTTTCACAACTTGAGTTTGGTATACTTTAAACTCTGGTTGTAGTGCTTCTTTAAATGCCACTGCTTTGGCAGCGATAATGTGACATAAAGGACCACCTTGGCCACCAGGGAATACTGCACTGTTAAGCTTTTTATAAATAGCTTCGTCGCCACAAGCAGAAATAATCAAACCACCACGTGGGCCGGCTAATGTCTTATGCGTAGTTGTAGTAACAACATGTGCATGTGGTACTGGGCTTGGGTAAACACCAGCAGCAATAAGGCCTGCAACGTGAGCCATATCAACAAACAAGTAAGCGCCTACTTTGTCAGCGATTTCACGGAATTTAGCCCAATCAACAATACCTGAGTATGCTGAGAAACCACCGATGATCATTTTTGGTTTGTGCTCAAGTGCAAGTGCTTCAACTTGTGCGTAATCAATCTCGCCAGTCGCTTCGTCAAGTCCGTATTGGATTGCGTTATAAAGCTTACCAGAGAAGCTTACATGTGAACCATGCGTTAAGTGACCACCATGAGCTAAGCTCATACCTAACACTGTATCGCCAGCATCTAATAAAGCTAAGAACACAGCAGCATTTGCTTGTGAACCTGCGTGAGGCTGAACGTTAGCATAATCTGAGCCAAACAATTCGTTTGCACGGTCAATCGCTAGTTGTTCAACCACGTCAACATGCTCACAACCACCGTAGTAACGCTTGCCCGGATAACCTTCAGCATATTTGTTTGTTAGCTGTGAACCCTGCGCTTCTAGTACGCGTGGGCTACAGTAGTTCTCAGATGCGATAAGCTCGATGTGTTCTTCTTGGCGAGCAGTCTCTTTAGTGATTGCTTCAAATAACTCTGGATCGAAATCCGAAATATTCATGCTACGTTCTAACATGGGGGCTCCTAGGGCAACGTGTATGGTATTTTGAAGGCTGAATTATACGCTGAAAACGTCAATTTGCCTATGGTGTAAAGATGAACATATTTAAACAGGGATTGAATTTAATTCACAGTGTTTTTGTAATGATATTTTTTTATTAAAGCATCAGAAATTTTAATGAATAAAAGCAAATAACATTTACATTATTTATACCTTAATCTGTTGCATTCGCGATTGTTTACACTATTATGATACCAATGTAATCATGGATGATGAACTAATTTACTATGCTAGCTAAACCTATCTACGAATCAATTCCTTATTGTTATGTCATTGTTGGCGGACTTTGCATTTTACTTTTCAGCACTGTTTTACCAACAGCCATTGGTATTTTTTTATTCTTCAATGGTGCCAACATTTGGCGATTACGCTCAAATTCACGGCGTAAAGATCATAAAGTAAATCGCATTAAAGTTAACAAACACTTTTATTATTATGAATTTAAACCATTTATTTTATTTATGTGCGGATTACTCCTAATCCATTGGGTAGCGAATGAATTAGTTATACTTGCAGGGATTATGATCTGCCTTATAGCCATTTTAATTTTTTGTTTACGAGTTCTAAACCGCCGTTCACGTTCAATAGTTTAATTTTCCATTACTGCTATTAAGTACAATTTAAAGCAATAAAAAACGACATTGCTTTCACATATGCCGTTTATTTTTAGTTTTACTGAGCGGGTAAAAACTAACCTAGTTTAGCTAATAATATTTCACGCAGGATATCGTAATCATCTGCGATATCTTCGGCTAAGCATGGTTTAGCTAATGCATCAGCTAGTGGTTTTGGCATTTCAAGTTCAATATTTAAAATCTCTTCAACACTTTCTTTAAACTTAGCCGGATGCGCTGTTGCCAGAAAAATACCAGCAGAATCAGTTGCTAAGTTAGCTTTTAGGCCCTGATAAGCAATCGCTGTATGTGGTTCAGCAACATAGCCTGTTTGATGAATTTTTTTCATCACTGCTTGGGTATCATTTTCATCAACACTAGTTGAATAAAAATCATCATAACTAAACCATTTGTTATCAAGCATGGTTTGTACACGTGGCCAATTATTAGGTTTACTCACATCCATGGCATTAGACAATGACTCGATTGTGGCATTAGGCGCCCAGTTTTTATCAAGGATAAAGCGCGGTACAGTGTCATTTTGATTGGTTGTAGCGCTAAGTTTAGCGACCGGTAAACCAATCACCGCACCGATCATCGCCGCACATACATTACCAAAGTTACCACTAGGTATTGAGATATGTGCTTTGGCGCGCTGCTCTTTTGGTAATTGCGCTATTGCTTCAAAGTAATAACATACTTGTGCAACAAGGCGACTTATATTGATAGAATTAGCTGAATTTAAACCTAAGCGAGATTTAACTTCATCATCTAAAAAGGCATTTTTAACCATCGCTTGGCAATCATCAAAGCTACCATCTACAGCGTAGCAATGGATATTATTACCCAAAGTAGTAAACAATTTTTGCTGTGCTAATGAGATTTTACCTTTTGGATACAGGATAACCACATCAATATTTGGCTTGTTATAGAACGCATGCGCAACAGCTGCCCCAGTGTCCCCTGAGGTTGCTGTGAGTATTGTGGTTTTTTCACCTTGGCTAAATTGTGCCAAGCACTCAGCCATAAAGCGACCGCCAAAGTCTTTGAATGCAAGCGTTGGCCCATGGAACAACTCTAAACAATAAATATTGTCTTCAACTTCAACTAATTTAACCGGAAAGTTAAAGGCATTTTGCACCATTTGTGCAACCGTATCAGCAGGTAATTCATCACCAATCAAATGCGATAAAATCTTACTGCTACGAGTAACAAAGTCCATATCGAGTAAACTATCAACATCAGCTAAAGGCGCGAGCGATTCAGGGAAAAATACTCCTTGATTACGTCCTAAACCTGTTTTAACCGCTTCAACAAACGACACTTTTTGAGAATCATCTTTTAAATTATGTAATTGCATTATTAGTTCCTTAAATTCTTATAGCTGACGCGTGCCGGCGTTATCGAGTTTACAAATGTGGCAGAAGCCTTGCTCATTAATATAGTTTTGTTCAAGCCACTGTGCGCATTGCTGTGCAGCTTCAAGCGTTTTGCACACGGTAAATAATGTAGGACCAGCACCTGAGATACTGACAATCTCAGCACCAAACTCTGGCAGCGCCGCTTTAGCTTCACTAAAACCATTGATCAGTGGCGCACGATGCGGCTCCGCTATTTCATCACTCATGATAGAGAGTGCTTCATCAAATCGGCTAGTTAACAATAAAGTACTAAACGCTGATAAGCGCTGCGCAAATTCAACGCTCGCATGCATACTTAGCTGTTTTGGTAACACTGAACGCGCTTTGGCGGTATTAAGTGAAAAACCAGGAAAAGCCGCTACGTAATACCAACGCTCATCAACCGGTAAAGCAATTGATTTATTTGGAATTAAATCACCAGTAAGCTGCAAACCACCCAAGTAACACGGAGTGATATTGTCGTAATGACGACCGCCACTGACAATCGCTTCAAAATCAGCCATTAATTCAATTAACTGCACTTGGCTCAGTGCAGTACCTGCAAACTGATCCAGCGCCGCAAATGTGGCTACTACAGAGCAAGCACTTGAACCAAGACCCGAGCCAATTGGTAAGTTCTTTTTTAATTCCAGTTTAACGCTTGGCATGGTTGGCGCTACATGTTCACGAAAATGCACTAAACACTGATACGCTAAATTTTCACTGGCATCGCTTGGTAGTTTATCTGCGTAATCGCCAGAGCATATAAATTCGTCAAGCTCGCTAGGACTTACCGCAACAACATCACCTAATAACGTGCCATCAATAGGAGCAAGCGCAGCACCTAAGGCATCAAAACCAACTGCAAAATTACCGATTGAGGCTGGAGCATATACTTCGATCATTATACTCTCCTAGCGCGATAACGTTTTTAAGATGTCAGCAAATACACCGGCCGCAGTCACTGCTGAGCCGGCACCATAACCACGAATAACAAATGGACGTGGTTGATAGTATGCACTCAAAATTGCTAAGGCATTTTCGCCATCACGAATAACAGCCAGAGCATGCTTTTCATCTACCGCTTCAATACCTACTTTGCAGTGGCCTTGTTTGATAGTACCGACATAACGCAACACTTTGCCTTCACTTGCGGCACTTTGAATACGGTCATTAAACGCAGCATCTAAACTTGGCAATTTAGCCATAAATTCGTCAACGTTATCACCTTGGGCAAAGCCCGAAGGAAGCACTGATTCAACTTCGATATCGCTCAACTCTAATTTCATACCTGCTTCGCGGGCAATAATTAATAACTTACGCGCGACATCAGTGCCCGATAAATCATCACGTGGATCTGGCTCAGTAAAACCACTCTCTTTTGCTTTAATGGTTGCCTCAGACAGTGATAAACCATCTTGCAATGCGCCAAACATATATGACAATGAACCGGATAAAATTCCGCTAAATTCAAGTAACTCATCGCCAGCACCAAACAGTGACTGTAAGTTATCGATTACTGGAAGACCTGCACCGACATTTGTTTCGTATAAAAACTTACGATTATTTTTTTGCGTTGCTGTAATTAAATCTTGGTAATAAGCATATGAACTTGTATTGGCTTTTTTATTTGCAGCCACAACGTGGAAACCGGCATTCAAAAAGTCTACATACTGAGCCGCTAAAGCATCTGAAGACGTACAATCAACCAGCACTGGATTGATTAAATGATTTTGCCTAACAAATTGTTCAACCAGTTTGAGGTCAAACGGTTGTTCTGATGCTGCCAACTTTTGCTGCCAATCGTCAAAAGCAATTCCTTCGCTATCAAGATGTAATTGACGTGAATTAGCAACACCATATAAGTTTAGTTTGATATTACGTTTTTCAAGCCATGCTTGCTGACGCTCTAACTGCTTAATAAGTTCTTGGCCAACTAAACCACAGCCTAATAAAAATACATCAATTGATGGGATATGAGTGAAGAAATTTTCGTGACACACTTTTACAGCATCATTACACAGCTCGCCGTCAATCACTGCTGAAATTGCACTTTCAGTTGAATCCTGGGCAATAGCGACAATGTTAACTTGTGCTTGGGCGAGTGATGCGAAAAATTTAGCAGCTAAGCCTTTATGAGCGCGCATATTATCACCCACTAAAGTAACGATTGCTAAATTACGCTGCACCTGTACAGGTTCAATTAGTCCCGCCTGTGATTCAAGCTCAAACGCAGTTTGCAATGCCTCAAGAGCCAATGGCAAATCTGATTCATGGACACAGAAGCTGATACTAAATTCACATGACGATTGAGTGATCAGTACAATCGAAACATTATCGTGAGCAAGGGCATTAAAAACTTTTGATGCCATGCCTACTTTACCTTTCATGCCGGGGCCTGAAACCGTTAGCATCGCAAGATTTTGTAAACTAGATAACGCTTTTACCGGCTCCGATGACACATTATCATTACTGATCAGTGATCCTTGTGCATCCGGATTATGGGTATTTTTAATTTCACACGGCACGCCAGCTTTAGCGCACGGTAGAATTGTTTTAGGATGGAGAACTTTGGCACCAAAGTAAGAAAGCTCCATCGCTTCTTTATATGATAAAAAATCAACTTTAGTGGCTTTTTTGATATAACGCGGATCAGCACTGTACACACCATCAACGTCAGTCCAAATTTGACATACTTGCGCTTCTAAACACGCTGCTGCAATTGCGGCTGAATAATCTGAGCCATTACGTCCCAGTGTAGTTAGCTGGCCTTGTTCGTTGCTAGCTGTAAAGCCAGGCATAATATAAATAGTCGCAGGATTAGCTTTTAAAGCCGTTTGAAAACGAATTTTACTCGCCACTAGATCAGCTTCCGCATCAATATGACCATTAGTTGATACAATGCAATCGGTTGCTTCGAGGTAGTGGGCGTTATGTGAGCTTAATAAACACTGCATCAGTGATACACTGATGCGCTCACCAAAACTAATAACATAAGCACGCACTTGATCTGGACAACATTGGATGAGTTTGACACCCGCTAGCTTATTTTGCAGTTCGTTTAAATCAGGCCAGTTTTGAACACTACCATATTCAGCTTCTACGGCTGCTTTTAAGCTTTGGCAACGCTCAATTAATGCGTGCCACTGTGTATCATAATCAAGTCCTTGTTCAGCAGCGCTTGCCAGTGCAACCAATGAATCGGTCATGCCACCTGGAGCGGATAGCACCAATAACATTTCGTCTTTTAATTGTGCTTTAACTAACTGTGCTACCTGTTGTAGGCAGGCAAAGTCAGCAAGTGACGACCCACCAAATTTTAATACTCGCATTTTTTATGTTTCCTCATCCCATAAAACGAAAAAAGGCCTGTGTTCGTTGTGAACACAGGCCTTTAAATTTGTTGCACCGACCTATGCCACTATCCAGTAAGAATGGTGGTTGTAATAATAATGGTCAATGCGTGATTATTTGTTTTCATAACCCTTAGACTGCCTTAAACAGGCCTATTCTGTCAACCCCAAATAAAAAGATAAATTATGCTTTTTGATTATAAAGAAATCTAATGAATGCCGAATTTATGCAGTATTTCATTTAATCTTGTTTTATCTATCGGCTTATCAACGAAGGCTATAGCTCCCAACTTAGCGACACGTTGTTTCATTTCAAGTTGAATATCTGCCGAGATAACCAGCACAAAGCATTCAATCTTTTGTGCTTTAATACTCTCAAGAACTTGTACTCCATCGACTTCGGGCATAGTTAAGTCAAGACACAGTAAATCGAAGTTATGTATATGCATTAACTCCAACGCTTCACGGCCATTTTTTGCTTGCATAATATCTGCTGCGATACACTCATTTAAACAGCGTATAACTTGTTTGCGTGCTACTGTTGAATCATCACACACCAGTACGGAAAAATTCATAATATAGACAACTAAAATACGTATAATAGATTACTGAGTAGACAACAAATCACTCAGTAAATAATAATGTTATAATACTGTTGTGATTTTATAACACAAAAATTTAACAGCGATAAGCTTAAGTTTTTGCTGAAAAAAGAAAATTAACAATGTTTGTACTGTTAAATAAGATTATTTTATTTATTTTTAAACATTTATTAGCTAACTTTAGTACTGAGTGTACTCGTTGCTAGGGTATTAATTAAGCTTTGTGAAAAAAATAAAGGAGCTATAGGCCACCGATGCTACAAAAAAGCCTATCAAAAAAGCTACTTACCAGCGTGTTATCCGTCTACTTTTTATTAACTTTTGTAGTCACGTGCGGGCAAGTTATTGCAGAATATGTAAACACGAAAGATTATATACGTGACGAACTGACGACCTTACAAAAAACATTTAGTCGTAGTTTAACCCGTGCTATTTGGGAGCTAAACACTAAACAAACCATCACCACAGCAGAAGGCTTATTAGCAATTCCAATGATTGAAGGTATTATTGTGCGTGACGATAGCGGCGAAATAATCTCACAATTAGGTCGCTCACTCGATATTCGCGAGCTATACAGCCAACAATTAGTACAAGAAGAAGCCATTATCGAAGATACTCCATCTGGCTTATTCGGTTATACCTTTCCATTGATCTTTGAATTTTCTGGCCGCGCCACCCAAGTTGGTGATGTCACGCTATTTTCGAGCCGAGAAGTGGTATTTAGTCGCATTATGATCTCAATTTATTTTTTAATTGGCAATGCGATGATCAAAACTACATTTTTAATCATCTTATTCTTAATGGCATTTAGAAAACTACTCACAGAACCTCTAGCACAACTAACAGAGCAAATTGAAGATCTTCAATTAGATGACCTCGAAGGTCAACATATCGAAATTGAAACAACTGAGCACAACGAATTAAAAGTAATGGAGCAATCATTCAATAAGTTGATCGATAAAGTTGTGCAATACCGCAAAGAGCTTGAACAAACTCAAAAAGCATTAATAATAAGTAACGAAAAGCTCGATCAGCAAAATCTACAACTTGAACAAGAAGTGGCACGTAAAACATCAAATTTAAGTCAAGCTATGATGGATTTACAGCAACAAAAATACGAGTTGGAAAAACAAAAACTAACGCTCACCGAAGAAGTTGATTTGCGTCGCCATACTGAACAAGAGCTGCTCACCAAACAAACTGAAATGCAACGCTATGTTGATGAACTCAATATGGCGCAAGAGCGTTTAGTCAGCTCAGAAAAAATGGCTGCTTTAGGTGGTTTAGTCGCCGGTATTACCCACGATATAAATACCCCGGTCGGTATTGGAGTTACAGCCTCATCCTTTTTGCAAGAGCGCCTAATACAAATTGAAAATGCTTACAAAGATAAAACACTCTCGCCTAAAGCACTTGAAGAGTTTATCAATGATGCCAAACAAAGTACTAGCCTATTAACCACTAACCTAGACCGTGCTTCAGAGCTGGTTGCCAGCTTTAAGCAAATTGCGGTTGATCAAGCCAGTGAAGCCGTGCGCACAATCAACCTAAAAGAATACCTTGGTGAAATTATTCGTTCGTTACACCCTAAGATAAAAAATACCAGCCATCATATAAATTTAGATTGCCCGGTAGACTTAACCTTAAATCTACCTGCTGGTGCTATCAGTCAAATATTTACCAACTTGATTATGAATTCATTGATCCACGGCTTTGATGGTGTCAGCAATGGCATTATAGACATTGCTATTAAAGATGAAGATGACCAAGTAATTATCGACTTTAAAGATAATGGTAATGGCGTTACCGAACAGCAACTTGAAAAACTATTTGACCCATTTTTTACGACTAAACGCGATCAAGGCGGCAGTGGTCTGGGCACACACATTACTTTCAATTTGGTTAAGCAAACCTTGAGCGGCGAAATCGATGCGACAAGCTCACCGGGGAACGGCTTGCATTATCATATTAGTTTCCCTAAAGACATGCCAAAACCTTTGTCTATATTTAATAACTAAATGCGCCGAGACTGTTTGCCTAACACTTTGCTTAATTGCTAAACGTTTGGCCAATCAGTCATTTGCGCATCAGCTTTTTATTGTTATGATTGGGCAAATTTACCGAATGGATCAATCTCCCTATGTGGTTTAGTAACCTTATTTGTTACCGCTTTAAGCAAGACGTGTCGTACACCCAAGAAGACTTTGAGAAAGCCTTAGAGCAAGATTTATTTCGCCCTTGCGGTAGTCAAGATTTAAGTACATTTGGCTGGACCAAAGCCTTTGGTAAACATGGTGATACCCTTTCTCATTTCTCACAAAAGAGTATTTTGGTTTGTGCTAAACGTGAAGAAAAAGTACTTCCTGCATCCGTTATCAACGACATGGTTGCTGAAAAAATAGAACTTATCGAAGCCGAAGAAAATCGCCCTGTTAAGAAAAAAGAAAAAGACGAGCTCAAAGAAAATATCCTCCATAGCTTATTACCGCAAGCCTTTAAAAAGTCGAGTTTACAGTTTGCCTTTATTGACCAAGAAAATGGCTGGGTAGTCGTTAACAGTGGTAGTTTTAATAAAGCAGAAGAGTTACTGGCACTACTGCGCAAATCATTGGGTACATTGCCGGTAGTTCCTGCATTTGCAAACTATGATTTAGATGTGTTTTTAACGGACTGGTTAACTAACTTCAGTACACCTGAAGGCTTTGCTATAGGCTCTGACGCAGAGCTTGAAGAAGCAGACGATAGCGGTGCTCAAGTTAAGCTTAAAGGCCATGATTTAGCTTGTGATGAAGTTAAATCGCACCTTGAAAGCGGTAAACGCGTAACTAAACTTGCACTAGATTGGCAAGAGCGCCTGAAGTTCATGCTGCAAAATGATGGCTCTATTAAGCGCTTAAGCTACTCTGAAACATTAAAAGAAGAAAACGCCGACATCCCTAAAGAAGATATGTTAGTCAAACTTGATGCTGACTTTATTCTCGCTTCTGAAGAAATTAAGCTAATGCTAGAAGAACTTACGGCTGGTTTAGGTGACGTTGAAGATTTAGCCTAAATTTTGACTAAGTTTTAAATACTAAAAAAGCGCCCTATTGGCGCTTTTTTTAACTGACGACTTAGCTTAATTAAATACTGATTTCACATCATCAAGCATATCGTTGTATTCATCACTTGAGAAAATATCCAGTGATGGGATCACACCTTTATCAATGTAAGTTTGTAATGCCGCTGACTTATCAGATACTTGTAAAATACCTTCCATAATCGCACCGATACGAATGAAATCAACATAGCTAATATGTTCTGGACGATAGTTAGGATTGGCCCAGCTTTCTGCTACTTCAACAAATTCATCAGTAAACTCCCAAGCGCGCATGATGGCTCCCCCTACTTTACCGCTAAGCTTTTGAATCGCATGCGCTAAAAAGCTTGGATTGGCAAATACTTCTGGGTGACGTTCCGCTTCCGTCAAAATAGGCAATACACCAATGTTATAAACCAATGATGCGAGTGTAATGGTGTCACGATTCAATGAGGTCTGCTTGTTTTTCTTAAGGAAAAACTCCATCACAGTAATTGAGTGACATGCTACTTTTAAAGTTTTCTGCCACGCCTTATCCATATAACCTTTGATCAGCTCATTATTTGAAACAAATAGTTGCTCCATCGCCATTGCTGTTGCGATATTTTTGATCTGACGCAGACCAATTCTCGTTACCGCTTGATTTATATTAGAAACTTTAACTGTGCGCCCCATAAAAGCACTATTTGCGACTTTTATCATCCGTGCTGCTAATGCCGGATCATGAGAGATCACATCAGCCATTTGCGCTAAATTTACATCTGGATTATCGGCAGCTTGACGTACACGAACCGCAACCTCAGGCAAGGTTGGTAAAACTAACGTGTCATTATTAATACGATCAACCAAAATGGTCAGTAGTGCGTTTTCTGTTGACATAAATGTGCCATCCTTTTGTATTGATTTTTTAATACATCCAAACCATGGAATGTTTATTTCTTATAGATACAGTATTGTCTAAGTTACCGCTAAAGTTAAGGAAATTATAGAAATTATGTTAGTTTATTTTTCTACTACAGTTTATATCCCTTCGCTTAGACCATCACAACACAGGAAACTTGCTATTTGCGCATAAGATTTGCTTTAATGCTGGCATAACAAGGAAGCGAAATACCCTCTCAAGGGTATCTATAATTAAACTTACTTTTTAACAGGCAATATAATGACTCTCAATAAAATTAGCCAAGCACTTATTCTTACCGGTGCCGTTTTTCTTAGTGCATGTTCAGATCAAGCCAGCGCACCTAAAGCGTCAAATGCTGCTGCAGCCCCTACAAAGCAAGTACAAGATAGCGGCCCACAACTTATTAACGCTGACACTAGTCGCCTTGATATCTATACCGATTTTAGTTTAACCACTGATTTATCACATTTAAGCGACAACCAAAAAGCGTTAATAGCAAAACTTATTGATGCGTCTAAAATTATGGATGATCTATTCTGGCGCCAAGCATTTGGTGAAGATAAAGCGGCATTTTTAGCCAAAATCAATGATCCTAAAGTACAAAAATTTGCCGATATTAACTATGGACCATGGGATAGATTAAATGGCGATCAAGTCTTTTTGTCAGGCTATGAAGATAAAACAGCCGGAGCTCAATTTTATCCAGCCGATATCTCTAAAGAAGAGCTAAACAAGGCTGACGTAGCAGATAAAAATGGTCTGTATTCAGTCATTAAGCGAGATGAACAAGGCAAGCTGTATAGCGTTGCCTATTCGGTTGAATATGCTAAAGCGCTTGAAAAAGCAGCTAACTTATTACGTGAGGCGAGCAAGCTTGCCGATGATAAAGAGTTTGCTAGTTACCTGAACTTACGTGCAGATGCACTACAAAACGATGATTATCAAGCATCAGACTTTGCTTGGATGGACATGAAGAACAACCCGATCGATATCGTTATTGGTCCAATCGAAACCTATGAAGATCAATTGTTCGGCTCTCGCGCAGCCTTCGAATCGTATGTCTTAGTGAAAGATTTAGCATGGTCAGAGCGTCTTGCAAAATTTGCAGCATTTTTACCAGAGCTACAAAAAGGCCTCCCTGTTGATGCCAAATACAAACAAGAAGTGCCTGGCTCTGATGCGGACTTAAATGCATATGATGTTGTTTACTACGCAGGTCATTCTAATGCTGGCAGTAAAACCATTGCCATTAACTTACCAAATGACGAACAAGTACAACTTGAAAAAGGCACTCGCCGTTTACAACTGAAAAATGCTATGCGCGCTAAGTTTGATAAAATATTGGTGCCAATCGCTGAGCAGTTAATTGTTCCTGAGCAACGTAAACACATTACTTTCGATGCATTTTTTGCCAATACCATGTTCCACGAAGTCGCTCATGGTTTAGGGATCAAAAATACTATCACAGGTAAAGGCACTGTTCGTCAGTCTTTACAAGAACATGCCAGTGCTTTAGAAGAAGGCAAAGCCGATATCTTAGGCTTGTACATGGTTGAGCAGTTACTCAAAAAAGGTGAGATCACTGAGGGAACACTTGAAGATTATTACATCACTTTTATGGCCGGTATTTTCCGCTCAGTGCGTTTTGGCGCATCAAGTGCCCATGGTAAAGCAAATATGATCCGCTTTAACTTTTTCGCAGAAGAAGGTGCATTCTCTAAAAATGAGCAAGGCCTTTACAGCGTAAATATGGAAAAAATGGGCCAAGCAATGGCCAAGCTATCTGGTTTGATCTTAACCTTACAAGGTGATGGTGATTATGAGAAAGTTGATCAACTGATTGCCACACATGGTGATATCAAAGTGGAACTTGCTAAAGATTTAGAAAAACTAAGCCAAGCTAATATCCCTGTAGATGTCACCTTTAAACAAGGTAAGAAAGAGTTAGGTTTAGAGTAATATAATTAATACTAAAAAGGCGTTTTAGGGGCTCACCTAAAACGCCTTTTTTAATTCAATATTGCTATTACGGGAATGCTAAACCATATTTTTCACTCATTTTTTTTACTTCACCATTAGCAATCATATTATTTAATTCTTTATCGAATAAGGTAATAAACTCATTTAAATTACGTTTTTTTGAAAAACCAAAGTAGCCTTTATTAACAATTAATGGCGGCTGTAACTGTTTCACTTGATTGGCTAAACTTAACTGCTTAATAACGGGCTGTGCGGCTCTTGGATGAGTCACTATAATATCGACACGGTCATGAATTAATTGCAAAAAACTGGCTTCAACAGTGCCCACTTCAGAAATTTCTAACTGACTTTTATATCGCTCAAAATCGTCACTATAGTTCCAACCTCGGGTTAACCCTATCGATAACTCTTTTAATGTCTCTAAATTATTATGCCACTGAAATTCATTACTATTTTTGACATAAAAAACCAGCGGGTCTTGATAGAAAGCAGCCTCACTATAAACCATATACTGCTCTCTAATAGCCGACTTATAAGGACCTATAAATGCATCAGCCTTACCAAGCTCAACCATTTTTAGCGCCCGTTTAAAAGGCAAAATATCAATTTTAATTTGGCAACCTAAACGCAGGCAAATTTCACCTGCGATGTCGGCGCCTAAGCCTTCTATTTGACCTTGTTCATTTTTTTCAAGTACCGACGGAAAGGTGGTACCAACAAAGTAAAATGTATTTGCAGCACTGTGATGCGAAAATACACTTAGCAAGGTAAACAATACAAAAGCTTTCATCAGTTAGTTTGCAATCCCTATATACTGAGTGTAATAAACAGCCACGATTTAGTGACCCTAAGCATAGTCTATTTTTACCCAACGAAAAATCATAATACTGTGATCAAACTCTATTATGTAAACACTCAACCACGATTAAAAATGTGTTTTTAAACGTGCCAATTGCTCTTCACTATAAGGCACTGCGGGATATTTACCCCATACTGGCGCAGGCCATGCGACATCGGTTTTATAGCGAGCAATATGATGAATATGTAACTGTGGAACCATGTTACCAAGCGCTGCGACATTAAGTTTATCTGGGTTAAGTACCTCTTTGAGTAGCCGACTTAACTTCGCTGACTCTTGCATTAGCAATACCTGTTCAGACTCGCTTAGATCAATGCTCTCTTTTAAATTAGCTTTACGAGGCACTAAAATAAACCACGGGTATTGACTATCATTCATAAGTAACACTTTGCATAATGGCCAATCGGCCAGTTCAATACAATCACGTACAAGTTCTGGAGCTAAAGAGAATTCAACGGTCATTTTTATTCCTTACAAATTAAGTGCATTACATTTTCGCTACTTTATAGCATTTAGTTGCAGTTGCCCACGCTTGGCTTTACCATCGTTGCAGTTTTTATTCGAGCGAAGGTAAACACGTGTTAAAAAAAATTAAACACCTCTCATACTTGCTACCTTTGGTGGCAACAGCCATCACAGTGCAAGCGAAGCCTCTTACTTTAGAACGTATTTTTGATGATCCAAGTTTAGCGGGTAAAGCACCTGTACAGCTTAAGTTTTCACCAGACGGTAGCCGAGTTACCTACCTGCAAGGTAAAAGCGACGATTACAACCGTTATGATTTGTGGGAATATAATTTAAAAGATAACAAAAATCGTATTTTAGTCGACTCTGCCAAACTTTTTTCAGGCCCCGAAAACCTCTCTGACGAAGAAAAAGCACGCCGTGAGCGCCAACGTATTTTTGGTAAAGGTATTTTAGAATACAAATGGTCTAAAGACGGTAAAGCCTTGTTATTTCCACTTAATGGTGACCTCTATTATTACGAGCTAGGAGCAGGAAAAAGCCGTAAACTGACCGATACTGAGGCATTTGAAACCGACGCACGCTTTTCACCAAAAGGAAACTTTGTCTCGTTTGTCCGTGAACAAAATCTTTATGCGCTAAATCTTAAATCAGGTAAAGAAATTCAGCTGAGTAAAGATGGCGGCGGTGTGATCAAAAACGCCATGGCGGAGTTTGTCGCGCAAGAAGAAATGGGCCGAATGACAGGTTATTGGTGGTCTGGTGATGAATCAAAAATAGCCTTTACTCGCATTGACGAAAGCCCAGTTAAAGAAGCTATCCGCAATGAAATTTACGCTGATGAAGTGAAACTGTTTAACCAACGCTACCCATTTACCGGCACTAATAATGTAAAAATTCAACTTGGTGTGGTTAAGCTCGATAATCAAAAAACTGATTGGATTGATCTAGGTAAAGACGAAGACATTTACATTGCCCGTGCAAAATGGTTAGAAGATGACAAAACCCTATCATATCAGTGGCAAAACCGCTCACAGCACAACTTAGAATTGCGCTTTTATAACAGCGAAACAACAGAGCAAAAAGTCGCCTTAACAGAAACTAGTGATAGCTGGATCAACTTACATTTTGATCTACAGTTTTTGAAAGACAAAAAACATTTTGTTTGGGCCTCTGAGCGCAATGGCTTTAAGCATTTATATCTATATCGTACCAATGGTAAGTTAGTGCGTCAGATCACCGATGGTGACTGGGTGGTTGATAGCTTAAAAGGTATTGATGAGAAAAAAGGCATTGTCTACTTTGCCGGACGCAAAGACACGCCTTTGGAAAGCCAGCTATACAGTGTTCCACTGTTTAAAAAGGGCGATATTAAACGTATCACGGAGCAAGGTGCTTATCACAATGTGGTAATGGCAAAAGACAGTAAAACTTTTATTGATAACAGTTCATCGGTCAACAAACCAAACTCAGCGGCACTGCGTAAAGTAAACGGTGAATTTGTTACTTGGTTAGAGCAAAACAAACTTGATGAAAACCATCCTCTGACCCCTTATCTTGCTGATCTAGCAGAGCCTGAATATGGCACTTTGACTGCTGATGATGGTCAAGTGATGCACTATCGTTTATTTAAACCTGCAACGGTAAATGATGGTAAAAAACACCCTGTTCTTGTCAATGTCTATGGCGGCCCACACGCACAACGCGTAACCAATAGTTGGCGCAGCAAGAACTTATATTTCCAATATATGGCACAGCAAGGTTATGTAGTGTTCCAATTAGATAACCGTGGTTCGTATAATCGTGGTAAAAAATTTGAAGATGCCATTTACAAACATTTAGGTGTGGTTGAAGTGGCTGATCAAATCAAAGGTGTCGAATTTTTACGTACGCTTGATTATGTTGACCCACAACGCATTGGTATTTATGGTCACAGTTACGGTGGCTATATGGCATTAATGACCATGTTTAAAGCTGGTGATTATTTTCAAGCAGGCGTATCTGGAGCGCCAGTGACTGATTGGGCACTGTATGATACTCACTATACCGAGCGTTATTTAGGACATCCTGATACAAATGCCAAAGGCTATGCAGACAGTGCGGTATTTCCATACGCAGATGGCTTGAAAGGGCCATTAATGATCTACCATGGTATGGCCGACGATAACGTATTGTTTACCCATGCCACTAAGTTATTCAAACAATTGCAAGATAACGAAAAGCAATTTGAAATGATGACTTACCCAGGTTCCAAGCACAGCTTACGGGGTAAACAAGTGCAAACTCACTTGCATCAAACAATCACTAACTTCTTTAATCGTCATTTTGATGTAGAGTAAGTCAGTATTGACTCCCCAAGTTAGACTAAAGGCTGATTGAAAAATCGGCCTTTTTTTTGACTTAATGATAATCCTATTTATTTAAAATAATTTAGACCAAAACAAGGGACAGTTAACTAGATTTTAAAGTAATATTTACTACGCTTAATATATGCGCGCCTACTGCGAGCACTTCTAAAGGATTTTTTATGTCGTACCTACGCCGTTTTACTATTTTTCAGCGCTTAGCTATCTTGGTAAGTTTGGTCGTTGTTGGTTTACTTTTTTTAAGTATTACCAGTTTAACTCAGCAATATAGTTCACTCAAAGCAGGCCAATATACGAAAACAAAAAATCTGGTTGAAGCTGCTTATAGTGTTATTACCCATTATCATTCATTTCAACAAAGCGGCGAACTCACCGAGCAACAAGCCCAACAAGGTGCACTAACTACGATAGCTAGTATTCGCTATGACAATGACAATTACTTCTGGATCAATGATTTTCAGCCAGCCATGGTTATGCACCCTTTTAAACCAGAGTTAAACGGTAAATCACTCAGCAACAGTAAAGACCCCGATGGCGTACCGTTATTTGTTGAAATGGTTAAAATAGTTAAGCAAAGTGGTGAAGGTTTTATCCCTTACAAATGGCCTAAACCAGGCAAAGATCAGCCAGTTGATAAAATAGCCTATGTGAAAGGTTTTACCCCATGGCAATGGATAGTCGGTTCAGGTGTCTATATTGATACTATTGATGAGGCTTTTGCCAGCTTACGGAATTTAGTTATTCTCAATGCCGCAGTGATTATTTTGCTATTAATTAGTTTAAGTTACTTAATCGCCAGAAGTATTTTATTACCAACTCGGCTTGCTGCAAATATGATGAAAAGTATCTCTCAAGGTGAAGGGGATTTAACCCAAACCTTAGATGAAAATGGTAATGATGAGGTATCACGGTTATCTCGCCACTTTAATTTATTTACTACCAAAATGCGTGAGTCACTTAAACAAGTGGCAAATAATGCCAATGATGTTAACCAGCATGCCCAAACAGTGGATGATGCGAGTAAAACCAATCATTCTTTTATTGAACTGCAAAACGATAGCTCAACGCAAGTCGCTGCAGCAATGGAGCAAATGACCCACCAAATTCATGATGTAAGTCGCAATGCCGAAGCGGCTGAACAAGCCGCTAACCAAGCCGCGGTGAATGCATCTGAAGGTAAAGAAGTCGTTGCTAAAACAATCCAAGCCATAGAAACACTGTCCAAAAATATTGAGATTGTGAGTCAAGTTACCGCTGATTTAGCTCAAGAAAGTAATAATATAGGATCGGTACTAGACGTGATACGCGGTATTGCGGAGCAAACCAATTTACTGGCACTCAATGCTGCAATCGAAGCGGCACGTGCTGGCGAACAAGGCCGGGGGTTTGCCGTTGTAGCTGATGAAGTACGCACTCTTGCAAGTCGCACAGGCAAGAGTACAGACGAAATTCAGGCGATGATAGCCAAATTACAAAAAGGCGCAAAGGCGGCCGTAGAGGCGGTAACAGCTAGCCAACAATTATCCACCAGCACAGTACAACAAGCCGGATCTGCCAATACCTCATTAACTGAAATTGAACGTCTGGTGTCAGTGATCACCGATATGAATGGTCAAATAGCCCGTGCGACTGAGCAACAATCAAGTGCTGCGGATGAAGTCAATTTGCGAATTAATGAACTATCGCAATCAACCGAACAGTCTCTGGCCAATACATCACAACTTTCTGGTGCGAGCGATAATCTTAAACACAGTAGCCAACAGCTAACTGATGTGGTTAATCGCTTTAAATTAGATTAATTAACAAAAACAAATTACAAAAAAGCCCCGTCATTTTATATAACGGGGCTGTTGTATTTAATACTGCTTATTATAAGCAGTAACGAGCAAATAAACTGCTTAGGCCTGCTGCAGTTGGTTTACCGTGCTGCCAATCACCACCTTCAACACCACTACCGGCAATATCCATATGCACATAAGGTAAAGGCTGTGCTGACTCACAACCATGCTTATCAAGGCCACCAACAATAGCTAAAAATGCCATAGGGAACTGATGACCACGTGCGGTAACTGCTGATGCTGCATTGTTACTTGATAATACGTCATCAGCTAAAGTACGCGGTTTAATAAAATCATAGTCTTCGCGACGGCTGCGAGAAACTTCTGCACCATCAGCCCATAAGTCACCACTGTCAGCCAGCTTACGAGAAATATTAGCCGCACGTGCAGGGCCATTTTCAACGTATGCACTGTAAGGTCCCATTGCACGAGCTGCATGTCCGGTTAAGGTTGCGACCGTAAAGATTTCAGGATTAACTTCTCCTTTTGCTAAATCTTTCATCTCGCTGAGTAAATCCCCCATAGCTAAGCGCCCTTCTGCATCCGTATTACCGATGCGAACACGTACGCCCTCACGGCTAGTAATAATTTCATCTGGTACAAAACAATCAGAACCAATTGAGTTACGAACTACCGCTAAGTATGCAATAACTTTAACGCCTTGTGGTTGAAAGTCTGCCACTGATTTCATAAAACCAGCAACAGAGGCTGCGCCGCCTTTATCACGGCTCATACCGGCCATATGCCCGCCCACTTTCAAATCGGCACCACCGGTGTCATATACTAAGCCTTTACCGACAAACATTAAGGTACGTGTTACTTCGCCCTCTGGTACATATTCAAGTTTTACAACCCGAGGGTGATGACGCTCAACCGCATATGAAGCGCGAGCTACGGTACTCATCATCGGGTACTCTTTATCAATCGTGGCAATATCTGCAATCACTGCAACATTGACCTTGCTGCCTTTAAATAAATCCACACAGTAATCAGCAAAACGTGGTGGCGCCATACGCTCAGGCTCAGTGCCACATAAATCACGAGCAGCATACTGCCCTGCGGCAATGGCATTCACTGCTTTAATTGTTTGCTCATTAGCACCAAACAAGGCTATTTGAGTGATCGGTTCAATGCTTTCGCCATGAAACTCGCGCGCCTCAAGCGGCTGCCACAACGCTTGGCAAGCACCAAGATAAGCAACTTCTAAGGCATACTGATAACGGCTATCTTGGCTTGCTTGTGGTAAGTAAATAGCAGGTTTTGTACTGCCTGATGCTTTAGCTTCATTAATAGCCAATTTAGCTGCATCAAAATAACGACGTACATCGTCATAATCACGATTTAATGGACCTGTCGGCGCTAAAATCACCCGTTTAGAATCAACAACAAGCAGCGTGACTTGCTTACCAATACGTGCATCAACCGCCATTTGCGCTTTAATAGCTTGGCTTAGATTCGGATCGTCTAACTCAGAAAAATTATCGGCAATAATAATAAGCGCATCATGTTTTGCGTTATCTAATTGCGGGGCTGCAACTGCGTGAGGATATGCCATAAAAAAAGGTCCTGTTGTCAAAAAACGTAGGAGCTTATTATCATTGATTTAAATAGCTATTGCCAGCAATGTACGACGAGCTAACATAACGCTGGCAACTTGGAGTTACAGTGTAAAATAAAGCAGTTACTCACTGCCCACTTATCGTTGATTGAAGCAAATAGCGCGCAGTATCTTAGTCTAATATACTCAGCTGTACATGTTGCTGCGGTTCATTTTTAACACCGACCCCTACACCGAGTAACCGCACTGGCTGCTGCAAGCCACGTTGATATGCTTTGCTCAGCAGCTCAGCCAAGATAGTTTCATCAAGTCGGTGGCAAGTTTGATCGGCCGATGTAACCACAAAATTAGCAAACTTCACTTTGACACTGAGTTTATTTATACGTTGCTCTAATTGCTGCTTTGTTAATCGACGTTGAAGCTCAGCCAATAATATTGGCAATTGATCTAAACACGCTTGTAAGCTGGTTTTATTATATTCGTAGGTATGCTCAACACTGAGCGATTTACGGGTACGTTCTGTGGATACTTTACCAATATGTAAACCGGCACATTTTTGATACAGCGAGACCCCAAAGTTACCAACGTGTTGCTGCATCCAATTAACCCCTTTAGCGCGCACATCAGCACCGGTGTATAAGCCTTTTAAATTGAGTTTTTCAAGGGTAACCTTACCGACCCCGGGTATTTTACCCAAAGGTAATTGCGCTAAAAAGTCATCCACTTGCTCAGGCAATACTACAAATTGACCATTCGGTTTATTTTCATCACTGGCAATTTTGGCAATAAATTTTATCGGCGCAATTCCAGCCGAAGCAGTTAAACCGGTGGCTGCAAAAATATCGGCGCGGATCTGCTCTGCCATTAAGGTCGCACTACCATGGCATGCATTACTGTCAGTCACATCAAGGTAAGCTTCATCTAAAGAAAGAGGCTCTATAAGATCGGTATAGTGCTTAAATACAGCACGAATTTGCGAAGAGGCTTGTTTATAAACTTGCATACGCCCTGGTACAATCACTAAATCTGGGCATAATTGTTTAGCACGGTAGTTAGACATCGCAGATCGCACACCGTATTCGCGGGCGATGTAATTTGCTGTAGAGAGCACTCCACGGCGACTATTGCCACCAATTGCCAAAGGTACATTAGCAAGCGCGGGGTTATCGCGCATTTCGACCGCTGCGCCTGTAAAACTTCGCGTGTAAAATGTAAGCCAACCAGAAAAAATATGACAATCAATTGATACTAATATCATTATATATACAAATAAAACTCCAAAAATTACCTACATTAATTTCTAATAAAATTAAAAATTATTTCTCGGGAGATAAATAGATCACAACTATTATTTATGCCAGCTATTTCCAACAACTGGCACAAATGTAGTGTTCAAATAATTTAATACCCACGGCGAATTTTAGCTTTTAAAGTACTATGGAAGTCGCTTGCAGATTTAACTCCTACAGACCCTACAGACCCTACAGACTCAAATATATTTCGGTTATAAGCTGATTCTCGCTGCTCATTTTTGTATGTTTCAATAAACAAATCCAAGTGTTGCATACTATCCATTTTCGGCCACATTTCTAAATATTCCGGTAGTGAGCTAAAGCTAGAACGATAAGAAGCAATCCGTTTAGCTGATATTGTTGCCTCACCGATTTCAAAAGGGACCCACCAAGATGTAGCTGTCTCTTTCGATACTACAGCAATTAAGTGAGTACACTTTGCTATATTCTTTGTAATAACTGTTGTTATATCCACTGTCGATTGAGATTCGGCATCTAGAACATCTAAGTAAGTAGTAATGTTATCAAGCTTCAATCGACGATCAATTTGCATAGCTAAATCACGATCTAAATGTTTATAACTAATAAATACACTCATTAAAAATGTCCTTTCTTTGCTAATTCACGGTAATAAGATCCTAGAGCAGTCAAACGACATCCCTTAGAGTTTATGGCTGCAAAGTACATATGCTCAGCATCGACAGGCTCTATTAAACTATGCCTATTACATTGCTGCAGTTGAGAAAAGACTTCTCCCAACTTAGGATCAAAGTCAGGGTGCTCAGGCTCATAAGCTGGTGTCAAAGCGAATACAGACTCAGCTTCAGGAAACCATTCAGGTAATCTTCTCAGTGTTTCTAAAGGTACAAGTGGTGTGTGCTCTTTTAAAGAAATAAACTCAGAAACATTTGTTTTAAAAACAGGTCGTTGTTCCCAAGGACCAAGTGCATTATCAACAAAAGAATATAAGCTACCGGGGGTAACGTGACCAAGAACATTAACAGCCCCCCCGTGCAATGCTTGAAGTAACAGTCTAGTGAAAACGCCATGTCCGGCACACTCTTGTGCATACTCATCTTTTCTACATGCCGTTAAGATAGTAATACCATCACTAATTATGCTTGAGCCACCTTTCAATTGCTTACTTTCTCCAGCTCCGCCAGCTTCACAGCAGTCAAGAATAATAATTTTATTTTTTATCTCAGTTGCATTACTAGCCCAAGTAAGAATGTCACTTACACGAATACCGTCGCTTGCATTTCTATAGTCTTGGGGCAGAATCATTCCTTCATGAAGATTTGTATCGAAGCAACCATGACCAGCAAAATAGAGTAATGCAACATCGCTAGAACCTGAAAATAGCTCTTGAATTGACGTTTCTAAGGTATGCCTACTAAGATTATCTTCTGCAGTAGTAAAAGTTTTACTGTGAAAATTAGGAGTACCTGATGCATGTCTTGTTAAAACAGAAGCCATCTCTATTGCATCATTATTGCAGCCACTTAATGGGTTAATGAAGGTATAGTCGTTTACACCTATAAAAAGAGCTTTTCTCATTTTTTTATCTCCCTTAAGCCAAACGACGAATTGCTGAAATAACGCTTTCAGTCGACCAGTTACATATTTCATCTGCTGCACCTCTAACTACTGAAGACATATTCGTTGCACCATATGGTTTTACAGCTAAAATTGGTTTTCCTAAACGTTTAGCTATAGCGATTTCTTTATTTATCCATTTACTATAAGTTGAGTACACGCCCGTCATTATTATTACTACTGAACTAGCTTTAACTTTATTCTCAATAGCCGCCTCAAGCTGCTTATCGGTTCTTGCTCCAATAATAGGATTTGATTCAGGAACAGAATAATTCCTAAAGTTAAAAAGCGCTCTATTTCTAAGTAAGGTAGTTAAGCTGCTGTATTGATGTCCATAATTCCATGAATGGGAAATAAATAAGTGGTAAGTTTTCATTTGGAACCTCGTTCTGATTAATAATATTTTTTTAACCAGACCTTAGGGATTTGGTTAATAGAATAAGGTTAACTCACAAATCTGATTAAATAAAGTTTTTTAACCAGATTTATTTAATTAATTTATAGACAAACTCTTTACCACCAGATTCAGCTATTTCTTCAACTCTTTTGGCATAGCCCAATTTGAAAATATTTTTGAGGCGAGTGCTTGCGTTTTGCGTTGTAATATCAAAATGAGTAGAAACTTGATTAGTTGTTACTTTTTGCTTAATTATTAAAAAATCTGTCAGTTCTTTAACAGATTTAGCCATATCAGGCCCTATGAAAAATACCTTTTTATGATTCCAAACAGTCATAGGTTGGTTTTTGGCAATAGCACCATAAGTCCAATTATCAATTAAATCCTCATCCTGAAGATCTGTGAGGTAGATAAACTTTTCTCCTCTGTAGTGCTTTGCTAAAGCCATAACACTTTCTCTCGGAAAAGAAGCGTCGGTAGCTTCAATACCTTTTAGTGAAACCCCAAATGTATCAAACTCTTGTCTGGACTCAATCATTTTATGTAGTTTAGAATATACATCTTTACCCTTAACATTCCCATTGGGGAGAGCATCGGCTGTTATATCTAATAATTTTATCAACATAATTCGTTCTGATTAATTATATTTATTTAACGAGATTCTAGCATACTAACGCAGAAAAAAGTCAAAACATATATGGGTTCCAGATATTTTTTTGAGATCTGAGCTATAACTGGATTCATCAAGCCTACCATCGACATATTTTAACGTAAGTTCAAATGTTTCTTGTCTTACACAAATTGTTGCATCAAACTTTGCAGCTTGTTTCGCACTAAGTTTAAGTCCTAAACCTCGGCCTAAATAATTAGCATCATTGGCACCACTTACACCGCCAGACTGCAGAACCTCATTTAATAAATGGATGTCTGAATTTTCCTTATTCGGAGGATACTTATTATGTAATTGAGGGTATCGTTTGGCTAAAACAGGCCTCAACGTACCAATGATACCTTTCCCGCTATCAGAAAAAACAGTCTGAACTTTCGTCCTATTTTTACTTTTACCATAGACTTGAAGTGCTGCCACTCCTGGGGTTGGAGTTTGTGAGTGCTCAATAATATTGTTAATAAATTCAGCTATAAAACCAAATGCCGCATTTGAATGCTGCTCACCCGCTAATTCGATAAACGAGTTTTTTAGCTTTACAGGTAAGTTCGTTTGCTGTGTTTCAGCTGGTATTAAAACGAATTCCATTACTTTCTTATTACTACCATAATGAGAAGAACTATCTTTTCTCTCAGGAAGTACAGTTACTGACTCATGAAAAGTTTCAAATAATCCAATTCTACACAAATATGAAAATGACTTAGTGCACCCAGTAAAATCAAGAGTAACGTGCTTACCTATAGATGCTAACTGATTAACTAAAGATAATAGCCTGGAAATAGCACCTAATAGTATTGAGCAATTATAAAACTCAAACCTTACAGTTTCTACAGAGTCACACCAAACATCACTTCCTTCTTTGAGAAGTGCTTCAAAGTCACAAGTAGTTAGCCAACCACTCTTTTCAAATCGAAGTACGACACCTATATTAGCTAAAAACCATTCATTTTTTCGTTCAATAAAAGTACCGCTTTTGTCATGGTATAAGAAAGAGTTTACGCTCTTTTTTTCAAGGCTTAGTTTTCTAGCTATCTCTTTACCTTTTAACCCTGGATTATTAGTAAGCAACTCAATTATTTTCGCTTTCATACAACCCCACTACCAGCGACTAAAAAATTCAATAAGCTTTTTCCAAATGATTCTTTCTTATTCATATAAATACTTCTGAAAACCAATAAACGTGTCGCGTATAGCTGCCGGTGATCCAAACTCAATGGCGGCGTCGTTAATTGTGTTGTATTTAAGCTCTACTAAGCTGCGCATTTTTTTAGGTGCAAGCTCTTGCACGCCATCTTCAATATATTTACTTAATATAAAGTCGATAAACTCTTGTTGTTTGTAATCAGTAAAGGCTGAGTGGATTTTAGGCTTAGCTTGTTGCGCTCTATCGCTGCGTGTTTTTGCTTCTGCGGCATAGGCGACATAAGACAATACATCGTAAACGTCACTGTCTTGTGCATCGATCACGGCTTTCATACTATCGAGTTTATCACTGTCGTAGCCTGCTTCGGCTAAATCTTGTAATAGCTTTTCACGCGTGGTTGGGTCGCTCCAAATTTCGCGTAACTGATCTTCGTTTTCAAAAAAGCGTGGTAGGTCATCAAACATGCGCTCAATGAACTCTTTGGCAGTAATTGGCTTGTCGCCCGCCCAATACATCGCTGACGAGATGTGTTTTATCTGCCTTGAGCGGCCATCGGATAACATAATCTCTAGCTTCTCGCATACACATGGCCTTTCGCCACATTTATCACAGCTTTCAGGCTCTGGCTTTTCGCAAACACATGGTTTTTGCTCACACACCTTACACGGTTTCTTTTCACCGGCACCTTCGCCGCCAGTGTCTTCACATTGGCATGGGGTTGTGCCGCACTCTGGGCATACTTCGCTGGGTATTGGCTCACCATCCCAAGCTGGGTCAGCAAAGTTATGGTGCGCTTTTACGAAGTCGTAAATGGTAAAGTAGTCTTTGCCATCGTATGTGCGGGTGCCTCGGCCTATGATCTGCTTGAACTCAATCATATTGTTACAAGGTCGCATAAGCACAATATTGCGTACATTACGTGCATCTACACCAGTAGAGAGTTTGCGTGATGTGGTTAAAATTGTCGGAATGGTTTTTTCATTATCACAAAAGATTTTTAAGTCATTTTCACCCGCTACACCATCGTTAGCAGTAACACGAACACAATAGTTAGTGTTGGTGGTCCAGCCTTTTTTAACTGCGTACTGATTAATAAAATCGCGCACCATACCGGCATGAACTTGTGTTGCACAAAACACGATGGTTTTTTCTTTAGGATTAAAGCGATCCATCCAATAGTGTACACGGCGTTCTTCGCGCTGAGGTATGGTAATAATGCGGTTAAAGTCACCTTCTTTATACAGTTTACCAGGCTCAGGGTCGCCTTTTACAACAACACCATCCCCCTCGATATACTTGTACTCATCCATAGTGCCAACAATCGGTAACACTTTAAATGGCGTTAAAAAACCATCGTTAATGCCTTCTTTCAGGGTATAGCTGTAAACGGGTTCGCCAAAGTAACCATAGGTATCAGCGTTATCGGTACGCTTCGGTGTGGCGGTTAAGCCTAGCTGTACAGCGGGGGCAAAGTAATTAAGAATATCACGCCATGCACTTTCATCATTTGCGCCACCACGGTGACATTCATCAATAATAATCAAATCAAAAAAATCAGCTGGGTATTGCTCGTAATACGGGTTTTCTGCCTTTTTTATTGGCGCATTTTCGTCTTCTTCTGTCGTGGCTTCTTTTAATTCGGTTTTAGGCCCGCACATAAGCGTATGAAAAATAGTAAAAAACACACTGCCATTTTTAGGCACGCCGCCTCGTTTGCGAATATCATCAGGGGTAATACGTACAATGGCGTCTTCACCAAATGAGCCAAAATCGTTAAACGCTTGGTTGGCTAAAATATTACGGTCGGCCAAAAACAAAATACGTGGGCGCTTTTTAGCAAGGTTTATATCTTTCTGCGCGGTTAAACTCCATCTGGTTTGAAATAACTTCCACGCGGTTTGAAAGCTAATACAGGTTTTACCTGTACCTGTAGCAAGCGTTAGCAAAATTCGAGGTTCGCCTTGGGCAATGGCTTCAAGCGCATTGTGAATGGCGTTTTCTTGATAATAACGCGGTGCCCAATCACCTTTGGCTTCAAAGGGGATGTTAGAAAACGCATCACGCCAAGCAGTCGTATAATCAGCTTCTGGTGTATCGCCTTTTTGCTCAAAGGTTAAATCCCAAAGCGCTTGCGGTGACAGGTATTCATTTACCAGCGTCTCAACACCGGTGAGCATATCAATCTGGTAAATCTCATGGCCGTTAGTGGCATACGCAATACGACATTGTAAGCGCTTTGCGTAATCTTTTGCTTGGCGTACACCTTCGCTATAAGTCAGGCTTTCTTTTTTGGCCTCGACTGCGGCAAGCTTACGGCCTTTGTACACCAGCACATAATCACACGGGACTTTATTAGCGCGTTTACCACCGGCCATAATTTGACCAGGGCAAATCAGTTCACGACGAATAAAACTGTTATCGACTTCACCCCAACCGGCAGCGACTAATTTAGGGTCGATTAAATCCGCTCTGGTGTCGGCTTCATTACGCGTCCTTGCTTGAGACATTAGGCCACAGCTCCTTCTTTTTCTTTGGTCAATTCACCTGAAAAGGCTTTTTGTAAAATGGATTTTTTAAGTTGGTCAATTGACTCCAATTTATTATGATATACATTTTCTAAGCTTATTACGCGATTAAACAACTCATCAAAATTGCGCACAAACTTCTCGGTTAATTCAACCGGTGGAATCGGCAAGGCTAATTGCTTTAGAGACTTCCCTGTAAAGTGTTGGATACCAGCCCCAGTAAAACTGTTTTTTAGAGTGCCATTACAATCGCTCAGATATAAATAGTATAAAATCCAGTGATTATAGAGTGGATTATGGCAACGTATTCTATGCAAGGCTTTTTGGAAAAAGATATCTTCATCTTGCTCCCAGATAGCTCCACGCCCTGGATAACCACCTTCACAAATTACCAAGTCTCCTTTTTTAATAGCATATCTTTCATACTCACTATCCTCAAAACGCATTTCAAGAAGATCATCTGTATTTATATTAAACCACTGAACATTTTGATTTCTTAAATATGGCTTTGGATTGCCTTTATTTTTCTTTTTATCAAGCATTTTTCCCAAACATGCTTCAGCGATTTCAGCAATTTTCTTAACTCCCCAATCATCACCACGCTGGCTAAATACTTGCTGCAAGTAGCTTTCAAACAGCTCGCGGGCGTTTTTGAGGTTTTGCTCGGTCTTGGCGCGGGCTTGCTCGATATCGGCAAAGGCTTGATCGAGAATGACGACGATACGTTTTTGTTCATCCAATGAAAATACAGGTACTGGAAAGTTCTTCAGCTGACTAAATTTCAGGTTATTAATATTGGCCCCATCAGTGAGCCCCTGTATAAAATCAAAGTATGCTTTAGATTGAGAAAGCCAATATAAATATTTTGAATCAATATTACCCTTTGGTGTGAGCATACCCATAAACCCACCATAGGCGAAATCTATATCTGATTCGACTAAACCAATTTTTCCTAAGTGCTTCTTGCTTCCGCTCGCAGTACATATTAACAGCGACCCTTTCTTTACTTTTTTAGACTTAGGGATAGATATTTCATCAGAAATATATTTAATATCATTAAAGTTTATTTTTCCGGTTTCTAAGGTTATATTGTTTGCTCTTAAAACAGCATTACAAGATGCAGAAACTTCATCAGCTTTTTTGTATGTTAGCCCTCTCGAAAAATCACAAACATCACCAATCGACAGCACTTCCATCACAACAACTCCTGAATTTCACCCAAAATTGCTTCGCTTTCTTTATCCAACGCGATGATTTCTTCAATAATGGCTTGTGGCTCACGCAGTGGGGCTTCTTCCAGTTGATTCGGGTTTTTTACCGATAAATCCCGTGTTGCATCATTTAGTTCAGACGTTGCCAATGACCAAGACTTAGCACTTTCTTCAAAGCCTTTTTGTAACTCGATAAATTCTTTTAAGTCGTTGTCGTTGAGCGGGTTGGTTTTACCCAAGCTGCGGCCAGGGTCTAGCTGATAGAACCATGTTTTTTGAGTTGGCTCGCCTTTGGTGAAAAACAACACCACGGTTTTTACCCCTGCACCTAAAAAGGTTTTGCCGGGGCAATCGAGTACGGTGTGTAAGTTGCAGTTTTCTAATAGCTCTTTGCGTAAGGCAATAGCGGCGTTATCGGTATTCGATAAAAAGGTGTTTTTAATAACAATAGCGGCACGACCACCAGGCTTGAGCATTTTAATAAAGTGCTGTAAAAACAAGAAGGCGGTTTCACCGGTTTTAATCGAGAAGTTTTGCTGTACTTCTTTACGCTCTTTACCACCAAACGGCGGGTTAGCTAATACAATGTCGTGCTGGTTGCTTGGGGTAATGTCTTGTAGGTTTTCGCCCAGTGTATTGGTGTGAATAACGTTAGGTGCTTCAATGCCATGCAAAATCATGTTCATAATGGCGATAACGTACGCTAAAGATTTTTTCTCTTTGGCGTAAAAGGTGTTTTCTTGCAGGGTTTTTAAGTCGCTGGTTGAAAGCTGCTTGTTGCTGGCACCACCTTGGCGAAGGTAGTCGTATGCTTCACATAAGAAACCTGCCGAACCTGCGGCACCGTCGTAAATCGTTTCGCCAATTTGTGGCTGTAATACGTCGATCATGGCGCGAATTAATGGGCGTGGTGTGTAGTATTCACCGCCATTACGGCCAGCGTTACCCATGCTTTTAATTTTTGTTTCATAAAGATGGGAAAGCTCGTGCTTTTCTTCTTGTGAGCGAAAACGCAGTTCATCTACTTTCTCTAGTGCATCACGCAGTGAATAACCACTTTGAATTTTGTTTTTGATTTCGCTAAAAATCTCACCAATTTTGTATTCAATAGTGTCAGGGCTTTTAGCACGCAGCTTAAAACCTTTAAGGTAAGGGAATAACTCGCCATCAACGAAATCCATTAAATCGCTGCCAGTTAAGGCGTTGTCGTGATCAAACTCACCATTAGCAGTTTTAGGCGCTGCCCACGAACTCCAACGGTATTTTTCTTCAATAATGTATTGGTAATCTTCTGCCATTAATTCGGCTTCTTGAGACTTAGTGAACTCTAAGTCATCAAGGTATTTTAAAAATAGCATCCACGACGATTGCTCGGTGTAGTCTAGTTCGCTGGAACAGCCTGCGTCTTTATGAAAAATGTCGTCGATGTTTTTAAAAGTTTGTTCAAACATATAAGTTAAGTCCTTGTTAGCCAGAGAGTTAAAGATGATTTATTTTATTAAAAACAACTCTGTAGCTAATAGTTATTCCTAAGGTAATGGTGATTAATATACCCTAAATATTTAAATAATTGATAAAAAATTAATACCCGAAAGTTTTTTAGCTAACCTAGATCAATTTTATATTTTTGTCTTGCCGGTAGTATCTCTTCAAACTCGCAATTTAATGCATTCACTAACTTGTAGAGAGTTTCGAGCTTAATGTTAACATTACCTCTTTCCATTTTTCCGTAATTACCGCGTTCTATACCTACATAGGCGGCAAAACCTTCTTGCGAATAGCCGGCTTCTTTACGTTTTTCTCGTAGTTTTTCACCAAAATTTTTAACTAAATCACTCACCTGATTTTCCTCAAGGCAAAATGATTAGATTTTCATGTTGAGCGCTTAACTACCACGCCCTATAATACCCATTATTATAAGAAGTTCATTAGGATTTACTTTGAAATTTGACCCTCTCGTAGCTCAAATTATTGTTGCACCAAATTTTGATAACTTTACAACAAGTGATGTACGCTCGGCGTACTTAACATTAAAAAGTGATGCTTCGTTGATACCTACCGCAGTTAGGCGAAGTATATACGCAGAACTGCTCAAGCTTGTTAAAAAAGGCTGGCTGAAAAAAGTGGTATCAAATAAAAAAGGATTTACGCGATTCAATAAAACAGAGAGCTTTGATGTTGAGGTAATTACTCACTTAGCTAGTTCAATACCTATTTCAATCACAGAAAAAGAAAATGATAAACATGCGCTGTTACTTAGTAAGTTAAACCATTACAAAGCCGAGTTATTATTGAATATGGGGGAATCAGAGGCGTATAAAGAGCTCTATTTGGAGTCACCCGAACTGGTAGATGAACTACAGCCACAATACAACAAAGCAAGAGACAACAATACCAGAATACTTGGCAAGATTAGAGCGATTGAAGGCTTACTGAAGCAAAACGAAGCATTAGAAAAAATATGAAACTAAGACTATGGCAAGCCGAATGTATTAATTTTGCGCTTACACAATATCAGAACGGCAATAGCCACTTTTTAGCCTTGGCAACTCCTGGGGCGGGTAAAACTTTGATGGCTTCAGAATTAGCTAACCAGTTATTAAAAAGCAATATGGTCGATTTAATCATTTGTTTTTCACCGTCGTCTATTGTTTCCCAAGACTTTAAGGAAAGCTTACAGCTAAAAACGAATGAACGATTTGATGGGTTTATTGGCGCTAAAGGTAGAGCTTTAACCTATCAAAGCTTACAGTATTTAGATGTGCACTTTTGGCAACTATTTGAACGATATCGTGTTTTTGTAATATTTGATGAAATTCATCATTGTGCAGGCTCTAATATTGACAATGCCAATGCATGGGGTGAGCAGATAATACTTAACATTCAAAATAAAGCACAGTACACATTAGCCTTAACAGGCACTCCTTGGCGCTCTGATGCTGCTCCTATTGTTCTTTCATCGTATCAACAGCCTAACAATAAAATAGCGTGTGATTACGTTTATGGGCTTTCTGAGGCTATTGGAGATAATGTTTGTCGGGTTCCACAAATAGTAGCTGTTGATAATAGCCGCATTACAGTTGTAGATGACGCTGAAACCAAAACATTTAACTGCTTTAAAACGTTATTAAACGACTCTGGCGTTTCTTATCAAGAAATTATTGAAAATGAAGCGGTAATAAAATACATGATTTCTTCAGCTCAAAAAAAGCTGACTTCAATAAGAGTGAAAAACCCCGATGCAGCGGGGTTGATTGTTGCATCGTCTGTTGAGCACGCCCATCAAATCTCTATGTTAATGCAAACTTACTTTGAAGAGGATAGCATTGTTGTAACCTACCGAGAAAATGAACCTACAAGTATTATTCAGCAGTTTAGGTATGCACAAACTAAGTGGATTATTTCTGTTGGTATGATTAGCGAAGGCACAAACATCCCTCGCTTGCAGGTTTGCTGCCACCTTACAAACATAAAAACAGAAATGAATTTTAGGCAAATATTGGGCCGTATACTGAGGGTAACAAACTCTAAAAACCAAGAAGCTATTATGTACATGCCCGCCGAACCTAAGCTTTTAGAGTATGCGTATAGAGTTAATCAAGATGTTCCTTTTGAAGCTGATGTAGTTAAGTTTGAAAAGATGAAAGCTACTGCTAAAGAGCCTACAGAAGGTAAAGATTTAAGTAAAATGACTTTTAATAAGAAAAATAAAAAACCTTCCAAAGCTCAGTTTGATTTAGATAACTTTGCTGACTTTTTTGATCAGCCAGTTATGAGCAATAGGCCTGAAGCGACTGAGGAGCATTTTTTAACCGGTGCCTATGAGCGAATAATTAATATATCAGGCCGCTTTCAGCAAGAGGCTATTGCTTTGGGGTTAAGTGAATTGAGATAGACTGTTAATTGATCTCTGCAAAAAAACACTGTATTTTTATACAGGCTTCATTTTTTATTATTAAATATGCGAAAAATAATTCATGTAGATATGGACGCATTTTATGTGTCTGTAGAAATTAGAGACAACCCAAAGCTAGCGAATAAGCCCGTTGCAGTTGGTGGTAGCAGGAGCTCTAGAGGCGTGCTCTCTACTAGTAATTATATAGCGAGGCGATATGGTGTAAGAAGTGCAATGCCGACAAGTGTAGCACTGCGAAAATGCCCTGACTTAATTTTGGTTCCGGGCAGAATGGAAGTATATAAATCGGTAAGCTCTCAAATTAGAGAGATTTTCGAACGATATACAGACATTATTGAGCCCCTAAGCTTAGATGAAGCATACTTGGACGTTACTGATTGTAAGCTCTTTAGCGGTTCAGCCACGCTAATCGCACAAGATATATGTCGCTCTATCCATAAAGAATTAAATCTCACAGCTTCTGCTGGCGTTGCACCAATAAAGTTTTTAGCTAAAGTAGCCTCTGACTTAAATAAACCAAATGGTGTTTATGTCATTCCCCCTAAAGATGTAGATTCTTTTATCGATAATATGGAGTTAAAAAAAATCCCTGGTGTTGGTAAAGTAACTAATGAAAAGCTACTTCTTAATAACCTTAAGTTTGGTAGAGACGTGAAAGCATCTAGCTTAGAGTATTTAACTTCTAAATATGGAAAGCTTGGTCGATTGTTATGGGACCGATGCAGTGGAAGTGACGATAGACCAATTATGGTCAGTAGAGAAAGAAAGTCGGTAGGCGTTGAAAGAACTTTCCCTGAAGATATATTAGACCTATCTATTCTTGATGATATTCTCAAAAATAAATTACTCCCAGAGCTTCAAAAAAGAGCCGAAAAACACTTGTTAGATAGAGGTATCAGCAAGATTGGCGTTAAAGTTAAGTTCTCTGATTTCCATCAAACAACTAAAGAGTTTTCAACAGATAAAATTAACTTGGCCATTTTATCTGAATTATTAGTTGAAGCCTTTGCGCGAGGAAATGGCAAAAAAGTACGCCTACTTGGTATCCACATAGGGCTTACACCTAATAAAAGTGAAACAGAGCAAATTTCATTTGATTGGTAGAGTACACTATGAATCTGACCAATTTTCTAATGCAGGGATTGAAAAGCTCATGTCATGAGACTTCGAGTATATTATTTTTTCTCTGTGCTCCTGCAACAAGTCAATCAAAGCATTCGGTTCTTCCAGCCCTAACCTATTAAAATATTCAATTAATCGACCGCATGTACCATGCAACCTAGGAAGAGCATCACCACATAAAATTTGAAAAAACTGTATTATATTTTCTTGTTCAATATCTTTTGAATATTTCAATAGATGTATATATTGATAATCTAGTTTTAACTTTGTAAGGAATAGTGGCCATAATTCTTTATCCTCAATCCAAAGCGAGAGGTCTGATATATCCTCTAAAATAATAGGTAAGAATTCGTCCAGCTTATCTACTATAGTTTCCTTCTTTTCTTCACTTTTAGCCAGAGAAAATAATGCTGCCCATGATTGTGGCATGAAGTCCCCAACACAATTCAGCTTTTTTTTAAGTAAAAGATTCAATATAACATCAATATCCTCTACAGATTTAGTGGAGATCAACATCGCAATCTCATCATCCCTTGAACCGCTTAAGGTTATTTCTTGCCAACAAATATCGCATAAAGGATGCTCTAAATCACTAGCAATTTCCCAGATAAGACTGTTCATTTTTTTAGAGTCGTGATGATGCAACCCTATCCCCCATAATGGCTGAGGATCTCCACAATGGATTTGAACCGCTTTTTGTAAAATAGCAAAAGGTAAATTATTCTTTATTTCTTTAACTGAGTTGTCACTAAAAAATTTTACAGTTTCAATCAAATCATAATATTCTGAAGGCATGTCTTTGAAAGTGAGTAGCGTGGATACAAACCAATCTTTTTTCTCTGACTCTAAAGCCAAATTTAAAAGAAGGTTCTTCTCATTTTTACTAAGTACTTTCCAAGAGTAAATTAAGTCTTTGAAAGAAACTAATTGTAATGGCAAGCTATTAATTTCAAAAATATCTTGTACCAAACCTTCTCGTAACTGAGGTTCTTGAACCGTTGCTTGAATGATGATGTCTGCAACACCTAATTCGTAGTCTCCAGGCAACATACCAATAGAAAGACGCCTTTCAAGCTGATTTAACCATGCCTTGCATATATTAATACTATAAATTCCATCAACCTTTCCTATTGAGTCACTAATCGATGTGTAGAGACTTGAACCATTAAGTCTTGCTTCCGTTGGCAAGTGCACCAAAACGCTAGGTAACACTTTGGAAAATAACTCCCAAGAAGAAGTATCAGATGAATCATATCTATAAGCCTTTGCTAAAATACTCAGCATGCTTATTGCAGATTCAGGAGTTGAGGCTACTTGAGATAGACCATTAGTTAATACTGACTTCTCATCTTCCTTGAGATTTTTCCATATTCCAAAAGCCCCCTTTAATATCTCAACACTAGTTCTAGGGTGCTTGTGAGAAAAAATCAATTGTGATGATTTTTGACAAATATCCTTGGTTCTCATCCAAACAGAAATTGCTTTTGAACGAATAATTGCCTCAGGATATGTCATAAACTTATGAAGTGAATTTAAATTATACTTTTTTGGGTCCGTGCTGAAATAATCTATAATCGAAAATATAATTTCCGGTGGATAATATACGTCTTCTTTTTCGCTAAAACTGTGTGCGAAGTCTTCTATATTGTCAACCAAACGATGATGTTGCATAAATCGATAAGGTCCCCAAACCGCATGCTCCTCCTGCCAGTAGAGCTGATTGTAATCTTCATAAGTTACTTTACTAACCAATGTTTGTAGTTCACCGAGTTCTTCGGGGAGAGATTTGATATTATCAACTAAATGAGCAAAGCATATATCTTGGACAGCAGGATATCGGGAACCAAGACCTTCATAAGTTAACTGAAAGATCTCTTTACTAAAACCAAGCTTACTTAGTTCGCTTATTATCCAACCTAGGTTACTCGCTACAGAGCTAGCAACTCTGGGGTTTGCGCAAAACAATCCTTTATTGATGTAATTCAAGACTTTTTTAGCCTTTCTTTTTTTAAAAGAGAAGATGTACTGCTCTGCAGCGCTTCGATAGAATGAGTGTGAAAAGTTAAAGACATCCTCCTCATCAATAAAGATCACATTCATCTCGTCGAGAGAGTTGATTTTTCCCTCATATAAATCAACAACCTCATGATGTACAGAGTATCTTGGCGGTTCAAATTTACCATCATCACCAAGTGATATAACTTCACCATAAGTTTGATTCTGAGAGGGAAGCTCTTCATCACTACTTAATAAAAAAGCCAAATCAAGTTCTGTAATTCCTGTTAGAGGAGTTGTAGAAATTGATAAAATAAAAGTGAGCGTATCTAAGTCTTTACTTTTTAAAATCCCATAAAATTTAGAAGCATCTTGCCTAGCAAATCTCATTAAATCATCTTCATTCATATCTCCAGAAAATGAATTAATGTTTGAAGCTAAGTGAGTTAAACAGCCAGGTTCTATGAGATGTTTACTCAGGTAGTTTAAAATAATGCTTTTAATTTGTTCACTAATAGAGTGCCTTAGGCATAGTTGTAACCAAAGATCTTTTAAAAAAACAAATTTCAAGTCACTAATATCATACCAACAATACCCACTTATTGAACAACGCTTTAAAGAGTCCGTCGTGTTATATTCAAGAATTTTTTCCTGTGGCTGAGACACAATAAGCTTTCTACTGCCATTAGCTTTTTCGAGCAACAAACAAAGCCTATGCCAGTCTTGAGAAATGTTTTGAGTTTGTTCAAAAGGGTCATCAAGAATCACTAACTTAGTGTGGCTAGAGGGATCCAATAACAAGCGTTCAGCATCAACGATAGAAGCAACTATTTTAGAGTCGACACCCATCCTCTGCAATTTGGAAGCTATATATTTTGCAGTCGTCGTTTTTCCTGAGCGAGGAGTGCCAGATAGCAACAAAACATTTTTATCTCTTACTTCTTGTAGGAGGTAAGCCTCATCGGATCTTTTAACATAATTATCTGGGAATAATGAATTGCCAGATAAGTGAGCTAACTCACGAGAAAAACTATTAAAAATACAACCACTTCTTTTTCCTTTAACGACTAAATCAGTCAGCCTTTTAATAGCATTGTAAGTTCTGTCTGGTGAAACATAAAAATTAGACTGCAGCTCACTCGTAATAAGGTGCTTTAATTCCTCTATTTTTATGTTTTCACAAATATGTATTCTCTCAAAAGCAGAGCTAAAGCAACCCTCTTTATTTACAAACTCTTCAAAGCGTTTCTTTCGCTTTTGAAACAAGTTGGTTTCCTTCCAAGGTAATTCAAAAAAACTTTTTTTTAGTTCGTCTTGATATTTTTTAGGAAGTTTAGTTTCTGTGTAATCACAAATATTAGTTTGAAGAGGCTTAAGAAAGGCTTTAGCTTTATCATCACACCTACCTGTCATTACAAATAAGACATTTTTATTCTCACTGTGTATTCTTTCTAAAAGACAATTCAAATCTGTCTTATTTTGAAAATGAGATAGCATTTGTGCAATTGATTTTAGAGTAACAGGTTGCTCAGCACCTTTTACTTGTACCTCTATCTTAAGTCCATTTTGGAAGTGAATTTCTGCATCTTCACCATTTTCAGGCTCGACCAAAAATGAAGCGACTGGAAGGCCTTGATGTATTAGCAAAATATATACACAAACAAGGTCTTGGAAGTTATACTTTTCTTGTCCTATGATTTCAATTGACATCCTTGGTCCTTAATACAAGCTGAAATAGCTATGATAGTAGATCATTTAACAATATGACTATGAGCTCATTTTACACAACCCTCTTGAATTTAATATATTTTAATTCGCTAATAGAGTTACTTCTTATGTACCTCTGTTTAATAACTTTCTTTAGGCAATGTTATTTATGACTTACCGATTTTAGATTAAATAACAAGATATATTGTTATTGGATAATTATGGTAAATATAGAGCGGTCGGATTAACTTAGATTACATACTCAACCTTCGCCTAAGATCTAATGGCATTCTCTGTAGCATAAGGTCTAACGTGTCCTTAACTGTTTGACTTTCAAGCTCTTCAACCTTTTCTCTTAATACCTGCATATCATCAACTAACTCAGGTTTACATTTACTCCGGACACCTGATCTTTTTCTTCGTAATCTTTGCTTGTTTTGTTCTATTTCAAATAGGTCTAGTAGTTCCGAGTTAACATCATCAAAAAAAGCTCGAATATCATCACTAAAACCTGAAGTACGAAATAAGCTTTGTGACTTTATGGCAACTATCTCAGCAACCTCCGATTTTTTTATTTGATATAACGACTTCGGTGTTTTTCTGTCAGCTACTTTTCCATAATTTTTAATACTTTTTTCTTTTATCTCTTGGAGATCTAAAATCGCTCTCCAAGCTTTAAATGTTGTATGTACAGTATCACCTCTGACCCACGATGGCTTATCTAACAATCCTTCATTATTTTTGTTTGGGCTATCTAAGCCGGAAAGAAAGTCATCAGTCATCAGCTCATCTAATTCATTCGACATCTAAACCTCCATTTTATAAACATTTTGTTCAATATTAGAAATTGCCTTTTCTATCATATTTAAAATTTTCAATACGTTGTTTTGGTTATCTGAATTCTCAAGTTGTTTTATTCTTTTATAACCTGAACGTAATAAGGGCATATGATGCTCTATCACAACCCCCGGAATATTTTCATCTAAAGCTTCTTTAACAAAAGGCTGTATAGTTAACCAAATCCCTCTTAAATTTTCGCTTGTAATGACCGCATTTGAACAGTTTAAGCAAAATTCAGGTTTTGCATTATGAGGTGCCATATCTCCAAATTCAGCACACTTTGCTCGACTCTCTGCTCCCTCTCTGGGAATACATGTTGAGAAATGTGATGACTGAATAGAAATAATCCGCCCAGCTATTCGCTCCCTAAGCTCTAGAATCTCGCTAGGTGAGACTGCCTTTGTTAAGCTTTTGGCTTTACTTACATACCTTGAAAAGCCACCTAAATAGCTCTTACCGATCTTTTCCGAATCAATTAATAATGTATCTACAATAGAATTAAGTACTTTAATTCGAGCTGATTTCATCAACAATTGGGGTTCTTTGTTACGAAGGTAAGCCATAAAAAAGGATTCATCTAAGTGACAAAACTGATGTCTAATAACAGCAGCGACGTCCCCTTGATAACGAGTTAAAACCGCTTCAGCCCAAATATGACGAAAGGCATGTGCTGTTGGGTATCTAACATCTTGCTTTAATTCATTTGAGATATCCATCATTGCCTTTTGATCTAAAGTAATACAGTCTGCTTTTAACCACTCTTTAGTTTCTTCAGAAAGGTACTTTTCAACTACCAAACTATGTTCAAAGTTTGATATTTTTCCAGTTTTATTAAACTCGATTAACGACTCTTTAAATCTTTTCTGGGGTTTATTTCCGGCAAATGAACTACATTGTAGCTTTGTTAGATCTCTATTAACTTCTCGATATGTTTCTAATAATTTCTGCGCCTTTGAGCCTGTAATATCATATTTACTTATTAACACCTCTAATTCTTTTGCCTGTTTTTCCGACAGGTATTGTTTGCTTAATAACTCTTCTAGGAGCGTAACCTCTTTGAATGGCTTGTATCTTTGAACAAAGTTATCCCAATTAGCCTTGACTCTATATTCAATAATATGTTCAGATTCATTTGGAGTATTCAAACTTTGGTTTCCGCCTGTAAACCTATACAAGCAGGGTTCACTGGCAGATGGTCTAAATAGATGGTTAAGCTGAGCTGCTATCTGATAACATTGAGATGTAATTTCTCTTTCGACTTTTAACTTGTCATGAGTTTTAGGGACAACCCATTTTAACTTAAACCTAAAGGGAACATGAGAGTTATCCAATATATCGTTATTAGGTTCAACATGTATTGCTGTTAAAGGGAAGCCAAATTCACTTGCTCTGTAACCTAGCCATGAAACAACTAATGTACTCATTGCATGAGTTACGCGGTCCATTTCAACAGTTAGAACAGTTATATTTTTCCCAAGAGATCCACCCATTAACTCTGTGGCCCAAGATCTTAATGACTTTTGAAATGCACTTATATTGAGCTTACGAGCGATGACTATTTCAGCCATCTTCTGATAAACACCTTCAACCAATAAATCTGATAAGTGCTTACTATCTATAAATGTCTTATCTAATGATTGAAGATATCCCTCCCATACTTGAGCAGGAGATTTATGGGATTGAAAAGGATAAAACTTTTGAAGCATTAAAATGCGAATTATTTCTACAGCATCAAATCGTAATTCAAGCCCTAGTGACTTTACCAACGCACTGATACAACTGTCACTTAAAGATAAGGCTCTTTCTACATGTAAGTTATATTGTTTAAATAGCTCTTCTGCTGTTGCGATATGCACCTTCCCTCTAGTGCGCCAATGGCTTTCTTTTTCATGAACATTAGGTATAAATGTGCCTTGAATTGTCTCAAGTATCACGCGACTCCAGTAACTTCTAGTTCCATGCCCTGCATTTTTGAATTTGAACTTAGCTGCAATTGTGTCTATGACTTCATGGCAAATTAAAGTATAAAAATAGTCTTCTTCATAAACTTGCCTCATATAGTCAATATAATATTGTCCCATTTCCAAGCCCAAAAAGTTGTAACTTCCTCCTAGTTTGTATTGGTTAAAACTAATGTTTAGAAGTGATTTACAAGCATCATCTAGAGAGTCTCTAAATGCTTTAGGGGTTAGATCATGACTTAACAGTCCTGTTATTCCTGTTAACTGCAGTTTATTTCTTATATTTATAATATTCGCATTATTATATGTCCCTTTATAGGAAGGCGCTGATAAGCGATTAAAAAAACCTTTATCACCCACTGATTGGGTCAAGAAGCTTGTATGGAAATCTTCTATATTGCTGGCTGATAAACTCTTACATCCATTGAAGTTTAAGAAAGCAAAAAGGTGTATCACCATTTGATATATTGCAAAAGCTCCTTGGGATGAATTAGTAGATAAGCCATGTAAAAAGAATAACTTTGCATACTCTTCAGATGTAAGTGAGTAGAACTGACCTTTTAAGGTTAATTTAGCTGATTCCTCAAGCTTTGTATGGTCTTTATGAAATATTGAAAAATCTAATCGCCTTGTGCCTTTGGTATTCCTGAAAACAAGAATTGAATCAAAAAGGTCTCCTTCAGATTTCAAAAAATCGGGATGAGCCATTAGCTTTTCATTTTGGTTTTCCCAAAAGCTTTTTAACTCGAATGTGCTAAAACTTGGCTGCATTCTCCCCCCTATATTGAGTGAAACACACTGATTGAAACATTATTTAACTTCATTTTTTTAAACATATTGCTTCCCTCTAGTACTGAATGCTTTGTTAAAATACTTAAAACATAGCTGATCCACTCCACAGTAGGCACTACTGTCTTATACAAGTAGCTTGGGTTTACACTCAGTAACTTTTTATAATTCGCTTCAAATTCATATAGGTAATTTTTCATTTTAAAAACAGTTAAAGGGCTATCAATTACATAAATATGATCAAACCTTTCAGTGTCTTGTTTTTTGTCAGGGGATAAAACACCAACTTCATTAATTCTTCCTTTTTGCTGATTTGTTACTACCTTTAATCTCATAATCATTTCATGACTTTTTCGAGATATGTGTTCAGTAACTTCATAAAACTCATCATTGAATCTAGATACTTCATTTTCATCAAATTCTTCAGCTAAATTAAAAACATTATTTATTAAATCAATCATCACATTACGTGTAATTCGACCAGAAGCATTTATCCATTCTTCGTTCTCTGCATTTAAATAATGCATTTTTTCGGTTCTGTTGGTGTGAGAATTTCTATTAGTCAAATAATATAATGTATATGGATCACTAAAAGCATGAACAGCTGAGTTTTTTATAGCTTTAAGCCCAAAAAGAGCGCTATGGCATAACGAACCAGACTCCCTAGCTAACACTTCTCGTTCTGATATAGGTTTTTTAGTTATAGTTAGATGGTTACTATTTGAGTGAACACCATTTTTAATTAACTTTATTAATACTTCAGAAATAACAGGAGGGATGTTTCCACTATGTAAATGTGTTTTCTGTATTACATCTTTAATGAAATCAAGATTTAAAAGCTCGAACAAAACACCGGATAAAGAGTAAAAGCCGTCAAATATTCCAGGTATGTTTGAACTAAGCTTAACAAGACTCCCATCACCACATTGATTTATAAAGCTATATATAGCCTTCCCTGTTACCAATTTTGTAGATATGGAATGTGTTGTATGTATAGAGTGTAAGCGTATAGCTAACGACACCTAGCTTTGCTTAATGTTCCAAGGTAGCAGTGGCTCAAGGTTATCTGGCTGCTCAGCAAGGCGCTGTAAGCAAGTAGAGATATAGTCATGCACCACAAGGTC